>CAJXCL010000001.1 GCA_913051775.1 uncultured Nitrospirota bacterium
TTATTAACGCCTTAAAAGAGTTTGGTTTTAAAACCAAACTGATTGCTTTTTCTGATGATTTAGACGGTTTGCGCAAGGTTCCTGAAGGAATGCCTGCTTGGCTTAATGAACATCTTGGAAAGCCGGTATCATCCATTCCCGACCCTTACGAAGAGACTCCATCTTTTTCAGCATATATGAATAACAAACTCAAGGAGATGCTTGGATGGATGGAAATAGACTACCAGTTCAAATCGTCAAAAGAGACATATGAAAACGGAGAGTTTGATGAAGGCATCAAGATTTTATTGAAAAGCTATAAAAAACTTGAAGAAACAATAGCGCCTACTTTGTCTAAAGATACGCTCCGGAATTGGTACCCCTTTTTCCCTGTTTGTGAAAAGTGCGGAAAGGTTTTGACCACTGTCGTTAAAGACGTGAACCTGGATGACTTTACGGTTGAATATGAATGTAAAAAAAGTCACGGGTTAATTCACGGGTGCGGACATGTAGGCTCACAGACAGCCTTGAAAGGTCATGGGAAAATGACTTGGCGGGTTGACTGGCCTTTGAGGTGGCATGCGTTAGGTGTTGATTATGAGTTGTATGGCAAAGACCTTATAGATTCCTTTGTGATAGGGAAAAAGATTATGAACAGGGTATTTCACATTAAAGAACCTGAAAGTATGTTTTATGAAATGTTTCTGGACGAAGACGGAACAAAAATATCTAAATCTGTAGGCAGGGGACTTACTGTTGAAGAGTGGTTGAAGTATGGAACTATCGAATCACTGAATTTATTAATGTACAGAAGGCCGAGAAAAGCAAAGGAACTATCATTTAAAATTATACCTACTTATGTTGATGACCTTGTATTGATGTCCAGGGATTATCACAACGGGTCTCACAAGGAAGGACATGAGTTTAATTTCATTACCAATTATCATGCTGAAGGGAAAATTTTTCCGCATATCAGCTATATGCTGATATGCAACCTGATGGCAGCTCTCAAGTCCGATGATAGAGATATGATTAAAAATTACTTAACAAAACAGGTTGATTTGACGGAGAAAGATCTGTCCAGCAGCTTTTTTAATGAATTGATAGACAAAGCAGGGAGATACTATCATGATTTTGTAAGTACCCGGAAACATGAGATTATATTTTCGGATGAGGAAATTTCCTGTTTGGAACAGTTCATTGAATTTCTTAATACCAATGTGTCGGCAGAGGAAATTCAGACTGCTGTTTATGAAATAGCAAGAAAAAGTAATATTAAACCGCAATCTTTTTTCAAAACAATTTATCATGCTCTGATAGGGCAGGATAGAGGTCCCAGGCTAAGCAGCTTTATTATAATGATAGGCCAGGATAAGACCATTGAGATTATGAGGGATTCCATCTCTTCTGTTTCAGAAAAATCAAAAGAAGCAACGGGTGGTTTGTCCGATAAGTGAAGCCTGAAGATTGTATTCTTAATTTAAAAATTAGTCACTTATATTTTTATAGAGCCCCGGATTTATATAGCCTTTTTCCTTGATCTGAACGCTCTGAGGGCACATTACGCATAAGTAATTGCAATGGTTAGTGACTTCTATGTTGATCCTTTGAGGAAAATAAAAAGTGATCATCAAGACTTGATCGTTTTGTTAAGGAGAATATCCAAGCTTTTTTCGCCACAGTTAAACAATAAATCTACTACTGACAAATGTGAAATAAAATCGTTGCCTGTCTGGGGATAAAACGGATGCTGGTAATTCTGGTATTCAAGTTTTATTGATTCTTTTGCTAATTTCTCTTCATTAATATAATTTTCCCCCGCCTTTCCTTCATAAAAAGTACTAACTCCAAATTCCTTGCAAAAAAAAATTATCCTATCCGTAGCGTCTCCGTTTTTGTAATTTCTGTGGAATTTATCCTCCAGCTTAATTTGAGAGGACACGACAATCTCGGTTTCTATATTTAAATACCGGCAAAGCTCCCTTGTAATTTCTATGTTCAGGTCAGACAAATACTCCCATTTTTTTTTTAACACGTCCTCGAAAAAACCCATGTAATTTTTAAAAAAAGGGGAATTACTATAGTTATAAAATAAAGACAACCAGTGCTTTTTCTGCCAGTTAGTACTATAATCGACTCTTATATCTTTTATCGGTTTTCCCGGAACATGAGAAGATTCAACAGGAACGATCAACCACATCAAGCTGTGTTTGTTTCTGATCCTGTTTCTATTTCTCCAAGAATATTTTTCATACTGAAGTTCATCACAAAGAATGAATAAATCAGTTTTGTGAATCTGCTCAAAATACCCTAACCAGGGCAAGTAGCTTGGTTGTAATCCGCCTATTATCATCTTTTAATTATACAAGTCCTCCATTGCTATATTTATATTATCTGAGTTGAGCGATTATTTTGGAGCGCAACACCTGTTGGCGTTGCCAATAACAGCCCCATTAATCCTCCTTTGATAAGGGGGATTAAAAATGCGAGGATGCATTTTACTCCATCATAAAACCCGATCAATGGGTAATACTGGAGAGCAGGTTTTTTTGTAATCGCACAATCCTTTTTTAATTGGGTATCTTACTTTATAGCCTAAGTTCTTTCTCGCTTTTGAAATGTTAAAATAGTAATTCGTATTATCTCCCTGCCTTTTGTTGTTTAAAAGAATTTCAGATTTTCCTGATGAAAAATATTTTTTTATCAGAATAGCGAGATTCATGACATTAGTTCCTTTGCCGGATGCAATATTAAATGGTCCACTTTTATTCGAATGAAGGGCAAGATAATTGGCATCAAGAACATCTTTTATATAAACAAAATCTTGAGTTTTTGTGCCTTTGCCATGAATTTCAATTTTTTTATTTTTCAGCGCATTATTAATGAAAATAGGAAGCACTGTATTCGGCTTTTGACCTGCGCCATAGACGGAAGAATATCTTAAAGAAATGACGCTTAATTTGCTTAATTTGTTAAATCTTTCACAATATAATTCTCCCATAAGTTTGCTTATTCCGTAATATGAGTCTGGCTTCGGAAGATGTCTTTCGCTAATTTTTCCTTTTCTACAAGCGCCATAAACTGATATGGAGGAGCTATTAATAAACTTTTGGACACCTTTATTGCGACATGTCTCCAAGAGCTTTAAAGTTCCGAAAGAATTTATATTAAATGTTTCACGAAAATTGTTATGTGAATCATCAATGGGAGCAAAGTTAGCGAGGTGAAATACCGCTTTAATGTTTTTAGGGATATTTTTCAAATCCTCATCTCTCTTTAAATCAAGCGATATCTGGTTTGTATATTTTTTAAATTCTTTATTAATTTTATTTCTGCAAAAGGTTAATTCCAATTCATAATTTTTTTCGAGTAAATATTTCGTTAAATGCGTCCCAATAAATCCCGACGCGCCGGTTATTAATATTCTCTTATTTTTCAATTAGAAATATTTCCTTTTATACTTCCAAAACCATCTTTATCCCATTCCAGTACTTTCGAATATCTTCTAATCCTCTTATTTTCTTCATGACTTTTAAAAAATAGTTTGGTCGAAAATAAAATTTTCTATGGCCTTTTTTAACTAAACGCAGAATCTCTTGTTCATTTTTATATGCATAAGGAACGAAAGGCGCTCGAAATGGACGGGAGATGCCGTAATTATTAAGGTTTGGATTTAGGGTTCCATATTCTTGACAATTGTCATAAAGAGGAGTACCCGGAAGAGGATTGATTGCAAAGAATTGAGCATAATTAACATCCAGTTCAATTGCAAAATCAACTGTTTTCCATCCCATTTCGGGTGTTTCTCCAGGTAATGCCAACATGAAAGAACACCGTGTT
Organism: uncultured Nitrospirota bacterium; assembly: GCA_913051775.1. GTDB lineage: Bacteria > Nitrospinota > Nitrospinia > CAJXCL01 > CAJXCL01 > CAJXCL01. Next base: position 3,820 of record CAJXCL010000001.1, read on the forward strand.
TCAATATCGGCTTCATGAGTCCATTTAACAGCATTTCTTACTTGTTGAATAGAAAACCCCTTTTTAATGATATCAAGTAATTCTTGATTTCCTGACTCAATCCCATAAACGATGCTCCAGCAGCCTGCTTTCTTCATCGCGCGTAATAGTTTTGGACTGACATTAGCCACTCTACCGTAGCATGACCAGGTAATGTTGATTTTTCGTGACAATATTAAGTCACAGAAAGAATAAATCCACTTACTATTCAGCACAAACTCGTCGTCTCTGAATGAAATCTCTCGGATACCATATTTGTTTGTAAGATGCTCTATTTCATCAATAACATTAAGAGGGGATCTTCGTCGATATTTTTGCGCTAATTTACCTGCATCAAAGCAATAAGTGCATAAGTAGGGGCATCCTCTCGAAGTTACAACAGACGTTGCAGGCAAAGACCTGTATTCGCTCGGGATTGGATGGTAAAGATTCAAGTTCACTAAACTTCGGTCAGGTATGGGCAAACTATCCAAATTTTCTATCGGTGCTCGAGGTTGGTTTGAAATAATTTTACCGTTTTCATCTCTATAAATCAGTCCATTAACTTTATTCCACTCTGGTCGTTGATTAAGGACTTCACATAATTCTACAATTGTATCTTCCCCTTCTTTAATGACAATCCCATCGAGAGAATCTTCTTTTCGGAGAATTTCAAGCGGAAAGCATGAAGATTGGGGTCCTCCAAAAATAACGGGGCAATCGAAATGTTTTTTTAATTTCTTGGCCAATTGAATAGACTGTTTTTCGTTGACTATTAAAGTAGATATACCGATTAAATTGGGATTATATTTATTAGCTATCTGAATTATAGCTTCATCCGACAGAGATTGAGCCGTAGCATCCAGAATCTTTACGTGATAACCTTTTTTTATTAAAACTGTTCCAATGGACAGTAAGCCCAAGGGCGGAAGATCCGGTTTTCGTAATGTACTTGGGCTTATAAGTAAGATATTCATAACATTAAAATTGATGACCCTCGTGTTAGAGACCAAATAAACAATTTTTTTCTTATAAAACTACGTTTTTTTAATACAGGACATGCTTCTTTTTGCACTCTAACTCCTATTTTATCGGTGTGAGTACTAATTTCTCGAGTTTCACAAATTGATATGATAGCAATCTCAGCTAAAGACAGTTTTATAATGTTTCATGATATTGCTCTAGGAATATTCTTTTGCTCTTGATTTCCTCCTTTTCTCCATTTCTCTTCTTAATTCTTTATCTGTTACCAAATGTATGATTGAGTTATAAAATTTATCGGGGTTGCCGGGAGAAATCAAAAAACCTGCTTTCTTGTGTTTAATTATCTGTTTAAGCCTTCCTACAGCGTTTACGATGACGGGTACGCTTGCGGTAATTGCTTCTAACTCCGCGATTTCAAAAGGTTCTTCCCAGAGAGAAGGGATCACGCATATATCAGATCTATGATAAAAATCAGACATTTGGTTATGAGGAATTCAGCCGATAGACTCTATACCATATTGTATCCTTTTCTCCACTCCTCAATCAATACTTTTGCTTCCAATAAGGTTTCTAGCCCTATATACTAATATTAAGATTGGACTGATTTAAGGATGGAAGGGCACTTCTAAAAATAATAAGTTTGTAAAAACCTGTCATTATGAAAAAGATTAAACTTAAAGATTTAATTTCTTATACGGACTCTTTACTAAAAGTGGGTGATTTTAAAGATCACTCCCCTATCGGCCTCCAGGTGGAAGGAAGTACGTCAGTTGAAAAAATTGTAACCGGTGTCAGTGCCTCTTTAGAACTTTTCAATCATGCAAAAGAAGAAAACGCTAACTTGGTATTGGTACATCATGGGATGCTCTGGGATTCCGATTCCCGTGTGATCTATGGAAGTGTTAAAGAAAGGTTATCGTTACTGTTAAAAAACAATATCTCTTTAGCCGGATACCATCTTCCATTGGATGCTCACCCTGTGTATGGGAATAATGCTCAAATAATTAAAAAATTGAACCTTATAAAACGGGAGCCGTTTGGAACATATGAAGGGAAAAGTATCGGTTTTATAGGCTATACAAGAGTAAAAGAAGATATTAATGTTTTTATAAAAAAACTGAAGCGTATAATTGATAAAGATATCTTTACGTTAAAATTCGGTAATAATACTATAAATAAAGTGGCTGTATGCAGTGGTGGAGCTCCTGAACTAGTAAAAGAAGCAATAAAGAAAAAAGCCGAAGTTTTTCTAACAGGTGAGGCAACTGAATGGGTTTATCACCTGTGTAAGGAGGAGAAAATTCATTATATCGCTGCCGGACATCATGCTACGGAAAGGTTTGGAATACAAACGCTTGGCAACCATTTACAAAAAAAATTCAAGATCAAAGTGAAGTTTATTGATTTGCCAAACCCCATCAAGTAAAAACTTTAGATTTGGGATTTCTGATTGCAGATTTTTTTTAATCTACAATTTGAATTGAAGTCTTCGAAGGAACTCTCTTTTGGGCTAATCTTCGAAGCTAGATCTAAAATCCATTTAAACTAACCTACCACGTTATAACTTCTTACACGAAACTCCACTCCTAATTCCTTTTTTACGATTCGCTCGCATTTCGGGATATCTATTTGGTTGGGTGTGTCAACGACCGTTGCAATTACATTTGGCACATATTTTTTGGATTCCATGATAAATCGCTTTACTTCCTCAAAAGTATTGCCTTCAAATCCAGGATGAGATATTTCGTTGTACTTCATTTCACTTTCCGCGTTTAGACTTACGGAAATTGTATCTATCAATCCTTCAAAATCAGGCAAGATATCGCGCTTATGGATCAGGTTTCCATGTCCATTGGTATTGAGCCGGACTTTACCATGATGCGCCTTTATTTTTTTAGCCAAATCAAGGATTAACTGCAGACGAAGCGTCGGTTCCCCATAACCGCAAAAAACTATTTCATAGTATTCAGTTGGATCTCCGATTTCCTTCCATAATTCCTCGATTCCTGGTTCTTTAGCAAGTCTCAGGTTATGTCCCTGAACAAAAGGATCGGTTTCTCTTTCACAGAATACACACTGGTTTGTGCACCGGTTTGTAATATTTAAATACAGGGAATTTCTGATTTTATAAGCCGTTTTCGGCTTATCTTCGTAGTCCCCAATACCAAAAAGGATGTGAATGTTTCTTGAAATGTTTCTCTCAACATCTTTCAGGGAGAGCATTTTCAGTTCAGCAACCTTTTCCGCTACATATTGAACAAATGCTGGTTCGTTTCTTTTACCCCGCTTTGATTGAGGGGAAAGGAAAGGAGCATCTGTTTCAATCAATAATCTGTTGGAAGGTACTATTTTGACAACTTCCCTTAAATTTTTTGCTTTTGGATATGTAATATTGCCTGAAAATGAAATATAAAAACCTAATTTCAAGCATTCCAAGGCAAACTGCATACTACCGGAAAAACAGTGTATAATTCCGCCAATATCTTTAGCAGATTCGTTCTTAAGGATGGATAAAACCTCATCTTCAGCTTCACGGCAATGAACAATAATGGATTTGTTGTGCTTTTTTGCGATTTGGATATGCTTTATAAACTCTTTTGTCTGGATGTCACGTGGGCTATAATTTTTAAAAAAATCCAGGCCTGTTTCCCCTACAGCAACGACTTTTTCATTTTTTAAAAGGTTTTCAATTTTCGCGTAAGTTTCAACGCCTGCGTTTCTGCTCTCATGTGGATGAATTCCAACTGTTGCATAGATAAACTCATGGTTGCGGGCTAATTCCACTGCCTTTTTGCTGCTATCAAGGTTGGACCCGATATTAATGACCAGTCCTACACCATTATCCAGGAAACGGTTTATAACCTCTTCGCGGTCTTTATCAAACTGCGGCATCTCCAGATGCACGTGAGAGTCTATTAGCATGGATTCCTTTATTCTCTTTAAAGCGACGATAACACAGTTTTATTTCTTGAGCAATTCGCAGTACACAAAGGCGAAGATAGTTCGATTGAAGAAAAGCGCAATGCAAACGAGGATAGAAATTGGAAAAACTTTAAGTTGGATAATTAAATCAGATAAAAAAACATTTTAACTCAGGTAAGGTTAAGAGATGGTTGTGCATACATGTCAATTCTTGATAAATCATTGGAAAAAATATCAAGAAAATGAACACCTATACATTGATTTTTTATATTGTCTTCGTTGTCTTCATCATCTCCGCAGTAAGTCACCCCGGCTAATATGTTTATGGATTTTTCTTCATTTGGTAGTGTAAATTCCAAATTGAGTTTTACGGAGCCATCCTGTAATTTCTTTATAGTTTTTTAGTCAAATCGAGTTTTTGGGTAAACCGTATTCCTCTTGCACTTATATCATTAGATTTTGCCACCATCGAATTTTTTCTAGGAGATGGGGAAAGTCGTCCTAGCTAACCAGGCCATATTTTACCGGCAGGTTTACAGTTGTTCGGGGGACTTTTCTTTTACATTCCATATACTATTACTGTGCAAAAGCTTTTTTTTAACAAGTTTTTTTATTTGCTCATCAGAGCGGAAGTTCTATTCGGTTGCGGAGCCTCTCCGCTTTATGCTTTCATCCGACACAAAAGTTCATTTTTTTGGTTGCAGGTTTGCTTTGCTGTGATATTATGCATCAATAGCATGATTCAATAAATAATTGTTTTAACTAATAAAGGAGATCGAACATTATGAGTGATTGCGGTAGTTGCGGTCCTTCGGGAGGAGGACCCTTTTCTGAAGGCAGAGAGTTAGTGGAATTTGTGTATAACGCCCATGGAGGGGGTGTGAGAAACCAACCACTTCCTGATGGAGGGTTGAAAACAAAATGCCGTGGATGTGACGGCGAGTTTATTTTAAGCACATTTGTTGGGAAATGTCCCCACTGCGGTGGCGTTCATGCCGTGTCCCCACCCCGGTGTGAAGATGAAGCAAATATTCAGTTTGCCGGAAAAGATTTTCAACTTCCAGAGTGAACTAAGGAATTTGTTGCTGATTTTATTTTGCTTCTGGTTTGTTTAACTCAGGTGCTTGCAAAGAACGGGCGGTATCTTTTGTAAGTTTTTCCAGACCGGCGCTCAGCTTTACAGGATACGATGGAGCAGCATCAAGTGCTCTATATTTTTCCGGAAGAAAAGAGAGATTTTTTTGCGCCTGAAGCTGAATCTCCTTCAGAGCTGGAACTTGGTAAACAACCTGTCCTTTTTCGACAAATGACACGTGAATTTTTCTATACTTTCCTGAAAAATCAATCTTTTCATCGTCAAGAGCAATAACGTCCTCTTTTTGCAGTCCATAGGAATCATAAAGTCGCCATACTGTCTTCCTTCCCGGTAAAGTTGCTTTCTCCTGTTCATTTGAAAGCTTCATTTTTGGGATTAAATTACCGTCAGCATCTTCGATTTCAACAAGCTTATAAACACCGCCAAGTGCTGGAGTGGGACTTGCGGTTATCATTTCGGTTCCCACTCCGAACGCGTCGATTGACGCTCCATTTTGTAAAAGCTCCTGTATCTTCCATTCATTAAGATCAGAACTCGCAAAAATCTTTACGTAAGAGCATCCGGCTTTATCAAAGATATTGCGCACTTTTTTAGAAAGCTCGAGAAGATTACCGCTATCAAGGCGAACTGCTTTAAGCCGCTTGTCCCGGGATTCCATCTCCTTTGCAATCTCAACAGCCTTGCGCGCGCCTTCTAAAGAATCATAAGTATCAATGAGCAAGATGGTGTTATCAGGAAAAGTCTCGCTATATACGCGGAATGCGTCAGTTTCGTTTTCAAAACTTGTTATATAAGAATGAGCCATAGTTCCTGTGACAGGAATTCCCAGATTCTTTCCCGCATAGACGTTGGAAGTTGCAGAGCAACCGCCAATAAAACACGCCCTTGTTGCCTCAAGTTGCGCCTCTCCCTGGGCTCTCCGCAGTCCAAACTCGGCTACGAGTTTTCCTCCTGATGCATATACCACGCGGGAAGCTTTAGTCGCTATAAGACTGGAGAAGTTTATTTTATTTAGAACAAAGCTTTCAATGAGCTGCGCTTCCATAATGGGCGCTCTTACGCGTAGAATCGGTTCATTAGGAAAAGCCAATTCTCCTTCAGGTATTCCGAACATCTCTCCTGTAAAGCAAAAATTTTCAAGATACTTGAGGAAACTGTGGGTAAAAAAATTTTGTTCAGCGAGGTATTCAAGGTCATCAGCATCAAAGCGTAATTCTTCAACATATGAAAGCACAGAATGAAGACCGGCAAGCACCAGGTAAGATCCAAAGGGGATATTTCTCACAAAGTAATCAAACGTTGCATAGGGGTTGTGGTTTCCCGCAAAATATGCCTGCATCATAGTCAATTGGTAAAGATCGGTTTTGAGCGCTTGAGTCATATTAAAATTAAAACATAGCCCGACTTACAATTCAATTTTTATTAATGGTCATCTTTTGTGTTTTAATCTTTTACGAATTGTCCCACTGTAACTAGCCTTTGGCTCGCACCCCAGCCATTTCCGATCACAAATTAATAGCCAAAAGATAATCCATTTGATATAACAACCTGAAAGACTGCAACCAGATAAAGGTAATTCGTTATGCTATTACATTGTAAAAACTTCTTTTTTTAGGAAGAATTTTTTGTTATTTTCACCGGAGCCGTAGCTCCATTTGATTTCGGCCTTCCCTGGCCTCAACTCTGCCGGGCGGATTGTAAAAACATCCGTCCAATTCGGTTTTCCATACCGAATTGTGGTTACGGCAGCTTGCCGCGTTATGAATTTTATTGATGTGATAATTGTTCTGGCCTTTATTGCTCAGGCCATATATTCCGGGTTTCGTTCTAAAACCAGGGCGTCTCAAAACCTTACTGAATATTTACTTGCAGGGAGAAGCTTAAAAGGCTGGAAGGCTGGCATTAGCATGGCGGCTACACAGTATGCTGCGGATACACCTCTGCTTGTAACCGGTCTTATTGTCACGAGTGGTATAGCCGGGCTCTGGAGACTCTGGATTTATGCGTTGGCCTTCTTAATGATGGGTTATCTGCTTGGAAAGGCATGGAGAAAAGCCGGAGTGATTACTGACGCGGAATTTACAGAGATCCGCTACAGTGGCAATGCAGTACTTCTTTTGCGCGGACTGAAAGGTATCTACTACGGAACCATTATTAATTGTGTGGTTCTGGCCATGGTTCTTGTTGCAGCTACCCGTATTTTTGAAATATTTCTTCCATGGAACCTGTGGATGCCATCAGGGCTCTATCAATTCATATATAATATGGCTCTAGCCATCAATATTCCACTCTCTTCCAATGTTACGGGCTATGAAACCTTCATCGCCACAACTAACAACATTATAAGCTTATCTATGATGATTATTTTTGTAGCGCTCTATTCCACTACCGGAGGACTTAGAAGCGTAATCGCCACGGATATTGTCCAGTTTACAATTATGATGTTCGCAACCCTACTTTATGCCGTTATCGCCATACACAATGCCGGCGGGTTTTTCAATATTACCGATAAACTTGTAGAACTTTATGGGGTAGAACGCACTTCAAAAATGCTATCTTTTCTGCCGTCCGACGCAATTCTCCCTTTTATAGTCGTCATAAGCCTTCAATGGTTTTTTCAAATGAACAGCGACGGCACGGGCTATTTGGCCCAGCGAACCATGGCCTGCAATACCGATAAAGACGCCAAAATTGCGGGAGTGGTCTTCACTTTTGCGCAGGTTCTTATACGTAGCTTGTTCTGGCTGCCAATTATCATTGCCCTGCTTATTATCTATCCTTTTGATCCGTCTTTACCGATAGATGATGTTTTTGTTTCCAACAGGGAAATGCTCTTTGTAAAAGGGATCAATGACCTGCTTCCTGTAGGCGTGCGAGGACTTATGATTGCAGGAATGTTAGCTGCCTTAGCCTCCACTCTGGATACCCATCTCAACTGGGGCGCCAGCTACTGGAGTAATGATATTTACAAGGCCATTATCTCCAGGAAAATATTTAAACGAGAGCCCCGTCCAAAAGAGCTGGTTCTTGTAGCTCGACTTTCAAATATTCTCATTCTCTTCATTGCGTTAATAATCATGGCGAATCTTGGTTCCATTCAAAAAGCCTGGCAGATATCGCTTCTTTTTGGCGCGGGAACAGGTTCTGTTCTGGTCTTACGGTGGGTCTGGGAACGGATAAACCTCAATTCTGAAATAGCCGCTATGTTTTCTTCAATCGTTTTTGCTCCGATTATTCTGTTTAACGTGCAGGAAGAATGGATGCGGCTGTTACTGATGTCTGCTCTTTCCACTTTTTTTGTTGTAGTCTCGGCATTAATGAGTTCACCTACGGAAGAGAATAAGCGCATTGCTTTTTTTAAACGTGTTCAGCCGCCAGGATTCTGGGAAAAAACCGCATCTAAAGCCGGCATGGATCCCATAAAACCCAGATTAAAGCTTTTTGAAGGAATGAAATTGATTTCGCTTACAGGAGCGACATGTTTTCTCCTTCTTGCAGGCATCGGAAAACTTATTGTATCTATGCCGGATAGTTCCCCGATCTACCCCATGCTGTTGATTGCAGGCGGATTGATTTGTGTTCCCTTCTGGTCAAAAAAATTGCTATCATAAAAATTCTTTTATCTAAAGAAAAAAGGTCTTCTGATGACTTTTATTCTAAATGGAGCCATTGTAAATTGTTTTTTCTATATCTTCAATTTTCAGCAAAGGTATTTCTTATTATAACCTCCTATATGGAGATGCCTTCAATAATTATTGAGCCTTCTTCTACCTATTTTAAAAGCCAAAGGAAGGCTTGACCCTTTTATTTCGGTATTATATTACGGTAATCAATTCAGTTCCTCTTGTTTTACTAATTAGAACTGTTGGGTTAGAATCAATTAACTATGATCGAAAGTCCATAAAATGAACCACAAATACATTAAAGAAATGCATGAAAAATTCAATGCCTCCGATGAAATTCAATCACTGTTTGAAAAAATTATCGAATTACCTTCGAATAGACGTGAAGATATATTGAAAGACGTACATGTTCTGATTGAGCATACGGGTCTTGCCTATGCGCTTCTATCTTTATATCGTCAGCAGGTTAACAGCGGTTTTGTATTAGCTGATCCTTTAAACGTCAAAAAAAAAGAAGAGAAAAAAATCTTTGATCCTTATACTGGTGTCACATTTCGTGTGCAATGGAATCCGGATCGGGAATTAAGGAAAAATCATGAGCTGCTTGTTGAACGTGGAGTTATAGCAGAAAAGGCTAACGAAACTAAGTTAACTAATAAAGATAAAAATGGAAAAGCCTGCTATCTCTGCAAAACAAATATTGACGAGCAGAATCCCGGAGAAATTCTGCTCGATATGAACTTTCAGGGTGAGAAATATTATGCGGGGGCTAACTTTGCCTATATAACGAACAATCACTATACAATAATGAGCGAAGAACATCGGCCACAGCAATATCGGAAAAAAATCCTCGAAGCATTGGATGATTTTATAGATAAAACAGGTGGCTATTTCAGGGCAATTTTTAATGGATTGGCCGGAGCTTCAATTGAAGAGCACGAACACATACAGTCAACAACCGAGGAGTTTCCCATTGAAAGATTAAAAATTGAGAATAGAGATATTATCTATGAAAATAATGATATCAGGATTTCAAATCCAAAATACTATTGTCCCATCAGGGTAGTTGAGGGAACAGGGAGAGCAAAGACCGAAGATGCGGCAGATAAAATTATCTCAAAATGGCATAATATGGATGGGCAGTACCATACGGTTAATATTATCGCCGCTAAACCTGATAATCAATATCGGATTTTCATTATATTGAGGGATAAAAGAAAATTGGTAGGGAATGGGAAAAGTGGAGCTATGGCTTCTTTTGAAACAGGGGGAAATGTTATCTTATCCTATGAACCAAAAGTTAAGAGTGGCAAAGAAACAAATGAAAGAGAAACCTTTGATAAAATAAATTTGGAAACTATAAAAGGATTATTGAAAGATATTACGCCGAAAAAACATTTAACAGAAATCTGATGCTGAGATGACAGGTTAATACGTGTGAAGTTCTCAATGAACCACTGGCCTCATTTCTTTCCCTGGAATTGCTCCGTGGTAGGTCTCAAGAAGTTTTTCTGCTTTTTTTAATAACTCATCAAACTGAAACGGCTTTAAAATAAAATCATTACAACCATCTTCGATAGGTTTGATGATTTGGTTTTTATCATGAGAAGCGATCATTAGAATTCTTGGAATATCAGGATTTACTGTAATATCTTTTTTAAGGATATTACAGGCGGTAATTCCGTCTCGATCCGGCATTGTGATATCTATGAGTACAATATCCGGCCAAAAATCACGCACACTGCGAATAGTCTGTATGCCGTCATTAGCGGTGTGGACGATCCATTCTCTTCCATCAAAAGTAAGTGACCAGAACTTCCCTCATTGCAGGATCGTCATCGACAATCAATATGTAATTCTCTGCGTCAGCCATTAATTATAATAAATTACCGTTTAATAGAATAAAATTATTTCTCATTTATGTATTATATAAAATCTAACTCAATATCTTCTGTTTGTTAAGTAAAAATTGCTAAGTAATTGTGAAATTTTGTGATATAACTTCAAAAAAATGTGTACCACTCAATTTGAAAGTGCGTTGCTCTAAATATAATGGACCTTATTTGCGGAGTAACTCTGGGATATTATGATCATGAAGCACTTGCTGCAGAAAGAAGGGAAGATCATTTTAAAATTCTTTTAGACAGGATTACGGGAACTCTGAACATCCTCTCCAAAAAATTTTGCTGAATGCTGACGGCTGGTAACTGCAAGCTTAAACAAGCCCTGACTTCTTTAAAAGACTTTTTAACGTTGATAAATTTGAATTATTCATAGAGGCAAGGGGAAGACGCACTTCATCGGTTACTTTTCCCATGAGGAATAAAGCGGTTTTGACAGGACCCGGACTTGTCTCAATAAACATGCCGATATTAAGGTCAAGAAGTTCGTAGTGAAGTTTACGGGCTTCACTAAAATTTTCATCCAGACAGGCTTTGCACAAGGCGGCAATTTTGTCCGGCGCAATATTAGCTGTAACTGAGATAACTCCTTTGCCCCCTGCCGCCATAATTGGGAGTGTATTTGCGTCATCACCGGAAATTACAGAAAAGTTTTCTCCGCATAGTTTTATCGTTTCACTGACCTGCTGCAAACTACCTGAAGCTTCCTTTATTCCAACGATGTTTTTTATTTCAGAGAGGCGAGCCGTCGTTGCCGGAAGCATATTCACCGACGTCCTTCCCGGTACGTTATATACAATTATAGGAATATCTACATCCCCGGCGATTTTTTTGAAATGCTGATAAAGACCTTCCTGGGTCGGTTTGTTATAATATGGGGTTATAAGTAAAGCGGCGTTTGCTCCGGTTTCTTTTGCATGTATGGTCATCTTAATGGCTTCTTTGGTCGAATTAGAACCGGTACCCGCGATAACAGGAATACGGCCATTGACAGTCCCAACAGCTATGTCAATAACTTGATTATGCTCTTCGATACTTAAAGTAGCTGCTTCTCCGGTAGTGCCGCATGGAACGATACCGTTTGTCCCATTTGCAACCTGAAACTCAATAAGATTTTTTAAAGCGTCTTCGTCAATTTTCCCGTTTTTAAAAGGAGTAACAAGCGCTACAAAAGAACCTTGAAACATATAATACCTTTGTTAGTAAGTTTTAGGAATAAGCGTTCAGCTATCAGCTAGAACGAGAAGATACAGAGCATATAGCAAACAATTTCTTAAACAAAGCGCTGAAAAAAAATTACTGCTTTATGAGGTCTTGCTGGTCACTGATAGCTGACTGTTGAGTGCTTATATTTTAATTTCACCGTCATACACATATTCAGCCGGACCCGTCATAAAAACATGGTTGTCTTTTTTATTCCAGTCAACCTTTAAGATTCCCCCATTTAATTCAACTGTTACTTTTCGCATTGTTTTCTTGTTTAAATGGGCCGCTACCGCTGCCGCGCAGGCTCCGCTTCCACATGCCGGTGTCTCTCCAACACCGCGTTCCCACACCCTCATACGTATATGCTTTTTGTTAACCAATTCTACAAACTCCACGTTAGTTTTTTGAGGGAACAAGTGGTGTTTTTCCAGCAAAGGGCCGTAAGTTGAAACAGGAAATAAGTTAGTGTTATCTACGAAAATAATGCAATGAGGATTTCCCATGGAAACGCAGGTGATAAAAAACTTAATACTCTGAAGAGAGAGAGGTCGGTTAATCAATTCACCATCCCAATTTATAGGTATTTGGCGGCAGCTTAATATTGGTTCTCCCATGTCTACCTCTATAAGTTTTCCTTTAAATCGCGGGGTAACAATTCCTGCTTTTGTCGAAACAGTAATTTTTTTCTTGACGGTAATTCTTTTTTCATGAAGATATTTAAAAAAGCACCGGATACCGTTGCCGCACATTTCAACATCACTGCCATCAGCATTGAAAATCTTCATCCCATAGTCTGCTTTTTTGGATGGTAAAACCAGCAAAACCTGGTCAGCTCCTACCCCAAACCTGCGATCACTTAAAAGTTTGATACGTCTTTTTATCCTACTAAGAACTTGCGGTCCCATTTTTAATGCATTGATTAAAACAAAATCATTACCATTGCCATGCATTTTTGAAAATTTTAATTTATCCATGATTTAAAAACTCCGGAATTTTTTCACCTTTGATAAGGTCAGTATATTCTTCACGTTTACGAATAACGTAATGCTGATCATCTTTGACAAGTACTTCAGGAACGCGACACCTTGAGTTATAATTAGAAGACATGGTGAAACCATAAGCCCCGGCACTCATGACGGCTATCAGGTTGTCTTTCTGGAAATTGGGCAGAATTCTGTCTTTGGCTAAAAAGTCGCCACTTTCACAAATCGGCCCAACAACATCAGCGGTAATTTTGTCAGAAGCTTCAGGCTTTGTCACCGGTAGAATTCTCTGGTAAGAATCATAGAGACTTGGTCTGATAAAGTCATTCATCCCTGCATCCACAACAATAAAATTCTTTCCTTCATTCATTTTGGTATATAAAACCTTAGTGACCAGAATTCCCGCGTTTCCAACAATAACCCGTCCTGGTTCAAAAATTATTGTGTAATTAGTTTTTGAAAGAATTGGTACCAGCTCTGCTGCCAGTTCTTTTGGATGAGGTGGAGATTCATCGTTATAAGTAATTCCCAATCCTCCTCCAACATTAAGATATTTGATGTCAATCCCCTCCTTTTTGAGGACATCAGCTAAAGATATAATTTTTTCAACAGCATCAACGAAAGGGGCGGTTTGGGTAATCTGGGACCCAATATGTTTATGTATTCCTACAACATCAATATTCTCAAGACGTTCAGCAAGTTGATACTCTTGGACCGCATTAGCAATACTGAATCCAAACTTGCTATCTTTGAGTCCCGTTGCAATATATCTGTGAGTTTTAGGGTCAACGTCAGGGTTAATTCTTAGAGCAACACGGGCTTTCGTATTCAGTTCTTCAGCAACTTCATCTATAACAAACAATTCCTGCGTGGACTCTATGTTAAACATTAAAATATTGGATTTTAAAGCATAACGGATTTCATCTCTGGTTTTACCAACACCGGCATAAACGATTTTTTGCGGGTCAGCGCTAGCTTGGAGGGCTCTGTAGAGCTCTCCCCCTGATATAATGTCTAATCCACCCCCTTCCTTAATAAAAATCCTTAATACGGCGATATTTGAGTTTGCTTTTTCAGCAAAGCAAATTAAATGCGGTATCTCTTTAAAGGCATTTGTGAAGACGCGCAAATGGTTGAGTATAGTATTGTAACTATATAAATAAAAAGGAGTTCCTATCTCACTGGCTATTTTTTGAACAGGGATTTTTTCTAAGAAAAGCTCCTGACCGTGATACTGAAAATCATCCATTTAAAATGTCTCAAAAAACAAAAATTACTATAGATACAGTTAAATTTATTTTTATAAATATTTGATAAGCTTGATGATACCAGAAATTAAACTCAAATGTCAACGGCTATTGCCTATAAAAATGCATATTTTAGAGGGAAAAGGTGAGGACAAACAATATTTATCAGAAAATACTCATAATTATAATAAGTTACAATTACCTGGGGCACTTAAAGATTTTTTTTCCGCTCTCTCACTTCCATCAACGTACTGATTTCCATCAAAGCTGTAATATATTAATATATATTGGGTATAATGAGAAGGTTAGATGCGGAAGCACTATTTGATTTTCGGCCGTCCCTAGCCTCAACCCTTCGGGCGACTTTTCTTCGGAATCCGTCCAATTCGGTTTTCCATACTGAATTGTGATTGTGGCCCCTGCCACTTAAAAAACAATAATAAACCATGCATCCGCAATCATCACTGCTGCTCCGATAAACCTCTCCGCAAAATGAAACTCTTTGAGAAACATTGCCGCGAAAAATATTGAAAATAAAACGCTCGTTCGTTTCACTGAAACCATACTGGCGAGATTCGTCATTGTTACCGCGATAAAATACGTAAATGAATGTATTAAAACAAACAGCCCTATCATTGAAAACAGGGAAGGGGAGTTTTTTTAATTTTTTATGGCATAAGTTTTTCCTGTAGCAATGAGATATATAACATATGAAATTGTAAGAACTGTCATATAAAAGGTAGCCAAAAAAGCGGGGCTGGAATGAATCGCCATAATTTTCCCTAAATTGATGTTAATGCTGAAAAGGAACGCGACTATTAGCATGATCCTGGCACCTTTTTCTTTCTTCAAAGATTTAATGGGTTCAAGAAAACCTCGATAAATGTCGTGAATATTCAATAAATAGACACCTAAAAAAACTAAAAAAATGCCTACCAAACTGTTTATGTCAGGGATTTCTTTTAAAAAAACGAATGAAGTTACGACTACGAAAACAGGTGTGAAGGCTATAAACGGAAGGGTTAATGATAAAGGGAAGGGCGTAGGCCAATCGCACCAAGGTTAAGGTATATTCATCGTTTTTTTTCAGCCGCCTTTTTTTACAAGAGCGTTCGCTACCCCTAAAGTAAAAGCAGTTAAAAAAGCGTAATGATGCCGTTGCATCATAATGAATCATTATTAGGGTAGGAGAAGGAGAAAGTAACACAGTAAAAAATCCGCGAGATTTAATAACTTAATAGTTTGGCCGTCTGCTGTTCAACTTTATGAAATGGTATGTCAAACTAAAATAGAAATCAATTCATTAAATAAAATCTATTTTTTTAAAGAATCCAGATAGGCTTTCTCTAGCACCATTTTTTACAAAAAGCTCTGTTAAAAGAGCGAGTAATCTTCGTTCGCTTCGTGGTTAGTTAAAATCATTTATATTTCTATTTTTTTCCGTCTCTTTCTATGGCATAGTTTCTATCCATGAACAGCAATAATACATTAATAGATGATATAGATGACAGCCTTGGAATAGATAAAGACCATATTCTTCAAGCATCGGAAGAAATAAAAAAAATCAAGGATAGCTGTAGCCATTTGCAGCCTGCAACCAGCGATGAAATAAATAAAGTAAAAAAAGAGATAGAAATAGACAAAAAAGAGTTAAATATATTTCGGCTGTTCGGAACATCTGGCATAAGAGGTATCTTGAAGAATATCTATTCTGATGTTGTCCAGGAATACGCTGACAATACGTTCATGAGTCTAAAACTCGCTTATTACTATGGCAGGGCTTATGGCTGGTTGATATCGAAATTAATAATGGAAAAGAAAGTGAGAATTAATATGGATCCCCGACCCTCCAGTTTCTGCATGGCCACTGTCTTGTGCGAAGGTTTGTTAGAGGAGGGTGTCGATGTCTATTTTAACGGCGTCGCAAGTACGCCCATGGGATCTTTTTACGATAATAGTATCATCATTACAGCTTCTCACAATGAAATTAAATATAGCGGTATTAAGGCATTCATTCATGGTATCCCAATCACTTTTGATATGGAATGGATTATAGAATCAGGGTTCAGACTCCTTGATTGTCTTGAAAAGAATGGTAAAACCATTTCTGTTAATAAAAAGCATGGCAATGTCTTTAATACTGCCGCGGAAACCAGCGCAAAATATTTAAAACTGGGACGTAAAATTATTGTTCGGGAAAAATTAGGTGAATATGATAATAAAGCAAAAATAATTAAGAGCAAACTGAAGAACACAGTACTGCCACTTGATCTTGCTTTTGGAGCTGCCGGTGCAAATCTTTTGAACAATATTCCTCAGAAAGGCATCAGTCCTCAACTCAAATTGCTGCTGGAGACCGGTACGATCATCATTGGGTATGGAACGGAAAGGGACGGCAATCGTACGAATTACAGGATAGGTGCTGCTTATCCATATGGTGAAACTCCCGATGTCATTGGTGAAGGAGAGTTGCAAGCTTTTGCAGGAGGTGAATACGGTTATGGTGATGACAAAAAAGGACGACATATCAGCAGATCCTTTTATTTTCCGGCTGATTATATTTTTAAAGAAGTATCCCTGGAAAAAGAAGCGATTGAATTAGATGATGCGTATGTTTTGATAGATGTGGATAACCATTCAAAGAAAAACCTCCTTTCAAAACTTACAGCAGAGATAAAAGGATATGAACTCCTTCCTGCCTGCTCAGTCGATTGTGATGAGGATAGATTTTTAGCAACCTCCATTTCTTTATCAAAACAACAGATTCCATACTTATCGGGAGATCTTATGATCATGTTGTTCGCGGCAAATTATCAGGAAGACATTAAGAAGGTTGTCTTTACTGTTGAGAGCGGGCTCTCCATCGGTAAATATCTTGAGAAAAAGGGAATCGAATATGAGGAAGTTACAGTAGGAGACAGGGCTATAGCGGATTATATTATGGATGAAGAGAGATTGGCTCATGTTGAATCGGCTGAGCAACATAAAATAATTGGAGGAGAACCATCAGGACATATGATGTTTGGTTTAATAGAAGACGGAAAGATGACTTTAGTAGATGATCCTATTATTAGTCAGTTAAAGATACTTGGTCTGATGCGGAAAACAGGGAAAAACTTCGATACTCTTTTAAAAGAGATATTTTATGAAGTGGAAGAGGTTTTTACTGCCAGAAAGCCGGAGGCCTGGGCCGGAGAGCTAAATAGCAAAGGGATATCTTTAGCAGAAAAGATTAAACTGGAATTGAAAGAACGGAGCAGTGAAAAAGTGATTTTAACGGAATATGCCAAACAGTTTATTCTTGAATATATCAATATTTTTTCAGATGGTTATATAGAAGCCTATTATAAAAGCATTCCGGAGAATCTTAGAAAGTATCCAAAAGTTCAAAAGACCGTTTCCCTTTCTGATGAATACAATAGACTTTTAAATGAGGGAAAGACGATCAATAGTCTAGTCAAATATCTTAATGTCGGAAAAATAAATATTAAAACATCGGAAGATGTTTTAATAGAGGAAATAGAAATCAGGTTACGTCTTACAAGCAGGGACTGGGCCGGTCCTGCAGATATTAATCTATCTTTTCATTCAAATGATCAGGGGGGCAAACTTTGTCTTGCGGGAGGAGTGGTTTCGCGAAACTCCGGCACCAACCCGAAAAACTCAGCTTATAACAAACTCTGGTTTGAACATTATCCGACCGGTCATAAAGTCGGAAAAGAAGTCATTGAAAACGTTACTACTACAATGGCTAATAAAAGGGTAGAATTTACAAATCAGTATGTAAAAACTCTGAGAACAAAAACATGATCGCTTTATTTTGTTTTTGATCCAACTTTTGAAAGGGAAGAATGCCACTAATTGAATGGAACGACTTATACAGTGTAAATATTGAAGAGATGGATCAGCAGCATAAACAACTTTTGAATATAGTCAATGAATTTGACAAAGCGGTGGAAGCAAAAAAAGAAGAGGAAACAACTAAAAATAAATACTTAAAAACCTGCACGATTCCGCGGACATGCACTTTAAAAAAGAAGAAGAACTAATGGATCACCACGGGTATCCTGAAATCGCGGAGCATAAAAAGCAACATAATAATTCACTGGGAGAACTGTTCCAGGTTTACAAAAAATTTATTGAAAACGATAGAGATTTTGGTTGTGGCCCTGAACACTCTGTGATCTCTGCGGTTAAATATTTAAAAGCCAATTATTGTATTAAAAACTATGAACCTTGCCTTATATTTTCATATTCCCTACTGCAAACAGAAATGCCCTTATTGTGATTTTAATTCTTATGGTAATGGAATGAATAAGGATTTTGTCACAGCTTTAAAAGAAGAAATTGGTATAAAAAGTAAAAATATAGATCAATATCAAATTGGGTCTGTTTTCTTCGGTGGAGGCACTCCTACAACTCTATCTTCTTTTCAAATCACAGATATTCTCAATTTCTGTTTTAATAAATTTTCTATTAAATCGGACTGCGAAGTTTCCATCGAAGCTAATCCGGGCACTATTGATTATCAATATTTAAAATTGTTAAGAAATAAATGTTTTAATCGTTTGAGTCTAGGGTGCCAGTCTTTTAATGATGATCTATTAAAAAAAATAGAACGAATTCATAACTGTGATGAAATCTTTCAATCTGTATCCGCTGCCAGGAAGGCTGGATTTAAAAATATTTCACTGGATCTAATGTTTGGTCTTCCGGGACAAAGTTTTGATATATGGGAAGAAACACTTCAAAGTGCTACTCAACTGAAACCAACCCATCTTTCTGTGTACAACCTGACAATTGAAAAAGAGACTCCTTTCTACGATCAATTGAGGAAAGGAATATTAATTCTTCCTTCGGAGGGACTTCAATTAAAAATGTATAAAAGGGCTGTTGAATATTTATCACAAGCCGGTTATATCCATTATGAAATTTCTAATTTTGCTGTGAAAGGTTATGAGTGTCGACATAATAAGGTCTATTGGAATAATAATGAATATGTTGGATTCGGGCCGGGCGCTGCATCGTATTTAAATGGAACAAGGAGCAAAAATATTTTATCACCGGAGAAATATATTGAGACCCTTTTGGAGAAAAAAGAAATTCCTCTTTTTGAGAAAGAAACATTGGATCAAAAGAAGAGCATGTGGGAAACTCTAATGCTTGGATTAAGAATGGTAAAAGGAATTAACCTTTCTGATTTTGAGAAAAGGTTTGGTAAAACTCTGGATTCTGAATTTGATGAAAAGATAAGAAAATTACGTAATGAACATTTTTTGGAATACAGCGATAAGAAACTGAAATTAACTCGCAAGGGAATTTTATATTCCAACGAAGTTTTTGTTGAACTGATATAACAAGTTTCATTTTTCGACAGGATAACAGGATTAACAGGGAAAATTATTAGGTTAACTTAACCACCCATTCGCTTTGCTCTTCCCCTCTTTGCCAAGGAGGGGATACAGGGAAGGTTGACAAAATAATTTTATTTAAAAGTGTTTAGCGAGTGAACTTAAAATGAAAATTATACTCTACGCTGATTCCCTTTAGTCTTGCTTCATGGAGCTTCAACTTAAACATGATTTATATACCAGCCGATTAACGCGGTAACTACTCCTCCGATCAACGCGACTTTATCCAATACAGACATAATCCTGCCAATTTTCTTCAAACGTTCAGGGTTTCTTCCCGAAGCAGCTAATTCCCGTTTAACATACCTGAGATAAAAATGATTGCAAAAGGCGGCTCCCAAAGCAACTATCCCAAAAATAATTTTTGTCAGAAAGACCGAGTTGCTGATTATCATATCGAAACTTAACAGGGCTATTCCAATAGCTGACAGGCCGACTAAGATAACAATAGCATCCACAATTGGATGCCAGCGTTTCTGAATAAATTTGACCCCTTCTTTTTTCCCGGAGCTGTTCGGGATTCTTTTCATAACATTAGCCACGACTAATTGCATGATGGTCATGGTCATAACAAAAGCCGCAGCTGATACAGCGTGCACAAAAACTATCCATCCGTAATAATCCATCAACTTCTCCTAAATCTCAGTTTGCTATAATACTGTGTTTTTTACGAAAATATTGTATCATAAAGATTAGATTTTGGAGGCATTATGAAAAACGAAATCAGTAAAAACATTTTCAGGTTATACGATATACGTGGTGTTGCTTATGAAGAGTTAACACCTGATACTGTAAATATTATAGGCAAAGCCTACGGAACTTATATGAGAAGTATGGGGTACAACACGATAACCGTTGGATGTGATAACAGAGCAAGTTCGGATGAATTTTTTAATGTTCTGAGCGAAGGAATTAATTCAACAGGTTGTAATGTAATTAACCTTGGCACAGTTCCTACTCCATTGCTTTATTTTTCACTTTTTCATTTGAAACCTGATGGAGGAATAATGATAACCGGTAGCCACAATCCATCGGAATATAACGGGCTTAAGATTTGTGTTGGGAAAGACACTATTTTTGGAGAAGAGATTCAAAAGATTAGAAAAGTTTGTGAAGAAGGTAATTTTTACCAGGGAACAGGAAAAATAGAAGATGCCGATGTTATTACACCATATACAAAACTCCTCCTTGAAAAGTTCCAGTTCAAGAAAAATATCAAAGTAGTCGTAGATGGTGGAAATGGTGTTGCCGGGACTGTTGTGCCGGCATTATTTGGAAAGCTGGATTGTGATTTCATTCCTCTTTATTGTGAACCTGACAGCCGATATCCAAACCATCATCCGGACCCAACAGTCCCGGAAAATCTACAAGACCTCATCAAGTCGGTAAAAGAGAATAAAGCTGACGCTGGAATTGCTTTTGACGGTGACGTAGATCGCATCGGGGTTATCGATAACCAGGGAAATATTATCTGGGGAGATAGGCTTTTAGTTCTTTATTCCAGAGACGTATTAAAGCGGCACCCGGGAGCGTCTGTGATTTTTGAAGTGAAATGTTCTCAGACTCTTTACGATGACATTCAGAAGAACGGTGGCAAACCGGTGATGTGCGCTGCCGGGCATTCTATTATTAAAGGGGAGATGAAAAAAGAAAAAGCTCTGCTGGCTGGAGAAATGAGCGGACACATGTTTTTTGCGGATGAGTACTTCGGGTACGATGACGCAATTTATGCGGCATGCAGGCTTATTAGAATCCTTTCCGAATCAGGTAAAAGCATTTCTCAATTGTTGGATGATGTACCCAAAACCTTTTCAACACCTGAAATTCGAGTTGATTGCCCGGATGATGAAAAGTTTGAAGTGATTAAAAAAGTAGCAGATGATCTTAAAAAAGATTTCAAAACTGTTGATATAGATGGTGTTCGGATAATTTATGAGCACGGCTGGGGTCTGGTTCGTGCTTCTAATACCCAGCCCGTATTGGTGCTTCGTTTTGAAGCGGATAGTGAGGAGAACCTGAACTATGTGAGGAATACTATAGAAAGTAAATTAAGGGGGCATTTATGACTTTTTATCTAAAACAACTAGAAGTGGGGATGATACAAAACTTTAACTACCTTATCGGCTGTTCTGAAACAAAAGAGTGTGGTGTGGTAGATGCTGCGTTTGAAGTGGATCGGATTTTAAGTATGGCAAAGAAAGACGGCATGAAAATTACAACAGCGCTTTTTACCCATACCCACTATGATCATATCGATGGGATAGGGGAGTTAACCAAAAGGGCTAACATTGGGAAAATATATGTCCACAAAAATGAAGCTAAGGCTTTATCGGAATTTAAAGAAAAAGTTACTGAGATTGATGATGGATCGCTCATCCCCATAGGAAATATATCCCTTAAAGTCCTCCATACTCCAGGCCATCTCCCTGGATGTGTTTGTTACCTTGGCGATAATTTTGTGGTTACCGGAGATACCCTTTTTACAGGTGCTATTGGTAGATGTGATTTTCCGGAAAGTAACCCGAAAGACATGTACAGAAGTCTTCAAAAACTAAAAGAACTGCCGGACGACACCAGAGTGTATCCCGGTCATGATTATGGAGCGTCAATCACCTCAACTATAGGTGAAGAAAAGAAGACCAATCCGTATCTAATGATCTCTTCCGAAGAGAATTTTTTGAGAATGTAAAATCGAAAATCCAAAATCCAAAATCGTCAATCCGCAATTCCTTACTGCCTTCCCTCTACCAGAGATTCAACCACAGTCGGGTCTGCAAGTGTAGAGGTGTCTCCCATGTTTTCAATGTCTCCTTCGGCAATTTTTTTCAAAACTCGCCGCATGATTTTCCCTGAACGTGTTTTTGGCAACACCGGTGTAAACTGGATTTTGTCTGGTGTGACATGAGGGCCCAAAAGCTTGCGTGCCGTAGAACGAATATTTGCGACGATGCCGTCACTGGAATCCACACCCGTCATTAAAGTTACAAAGGCATAAATCCCCTGGCCTTTTATATCGTGCGGAAAGCCTACTACTGCGGCTTCCGCAACGCCTTTTGTCTGGCCTATGGCTCCCTCGACTTCAGCAGTGCCTATGCGGTGTCCTGAAACATTCAGCACATCATCCACCCGTCCGGTAATCCAATAATAACCATCCTCATCTCTGGTAGCGCCGTCTCCCGTAAGATAATATCCGGGGAATTGATCGAAGTATATTTGTCGAAAGCGTTCATGATCTCCATAGACGGTTCGCATGATTCCCGGCCATGCCGCTTTGATAGCAAGATATCCTTTGCAAGGTCCCTCAAGTTCTTTACCCGATTCATCTAATATCACTGGCTGCACACCGAAAAAAGGAAGTGTTGCCGAGCCGGGTTTTGTAGAAATTGCGCCCGGTAAGGGAGTAATCAGTATTCCACCTGTCTCTGTTTGCCACCAGGTGTCT
The DNA here is from genome assembly GCA_913051775.1 of uncultured Nitrospirota bacterium. Lineage (GTDB taxonomy): Bacteria > Nitrospinota > Nitrospinia > CAJXCL01 > CAJXCL01 > CAJXCL01. Next base: position 26,653 of record CAJXCL010000001.1, read on the forward strand.
ACTATCGGACACCGATCTTTACCTATTTTCCGGTGATACCATAACCACTCAGGTTCTTTAATGGGTTCTCCCACAGTTCCAAGCAGACGAAGTGATGATAAATCGTGTTTTTCAGGCCATTCATTCCCTTCTTTCATCAATGATCTAAGAGCTGTCGGGGCTGTGTAAAAGAGATTAATTTTATGCTTTTCCACTATTTGCCAGAACCGCCCAAAATCAGGATAATTAGGTACTCCCTCAAACATTACTGTAATGGCACGATTGGCTAACGGACCGTAAACAATATAAGAATGACCTGTTACCCAGCCGATGTCAGCAGTACACCAATAAATATCTCCTTCATGATAATCGAAAATCAGCTCGTGTGAATATGAAGTGTAGACCAGGTACCCGCCGGTTGTGTGAAGCACTCCTTTAGGCTTGCCAGTTGAACCGGAAGTGTACAATATAAACAAAGGATCTTCCGCGTCCATTTCCTCAGGAGCACCTTGATCCCTTGCTTCTGACATTGCCTGATCCCAGTAAATATCTCTTCCTTCTTTCATTTTTACTTTTTCACTTGTTCTTCGGACAACGACAATCTTTTCAATTGATGGACATTCAGCGGCAGCAATATCTGCGTTGGTTTTCATAGGGATATTTGTTTTAGTCCCGCGGACGCCCGTATCTTGGGTGATCAGCATCTTACATGATGAGTCGTTGATACGGTCTTTCAGGGAACCAGAGCTAAACGCTCCAAAAACTATAGAATGAACCGCTCCAATACGGGCGCAGGCGAGCATGGCAACCGGAAGTTCGGGAATCATCTGAAGATAGATACAAATGCGATCGCCTTTTTTTATACCATTATCCTTCATGGCATTTGCGAATTTTTGAACATCAGTAAGAAGCTCTGAATAAGTGAATGTCTTTGACTCCTTTGGATCATTCCCCTCCCATATCAGGGCAGTTTTATTGCCATGACCTGCCTCCACATGCCTGTCGAGGCAATTATAGCTGACATTTAGTTTTCCTCCTTCAAACCATTTGATATCTGCCTTCACAAAATCGTATTTAACCACAGTTTCCCATTTCCTGCTCCAGTCAAGCCTTTCAGCTACTTTTCCCCAAAACCCCGCGGGATTTTGAATAGATTCTTTGTAAAGTTCTTGATATTTTTCTAAAGAACTAATATGCGCATTTGCGGAAAAATCAGGATTCGGTGAAAATTTCTTAATATTGCTCATAGAAAAACTCCTTTAATGTGAAAGTCTTTAGCTAGTGCAGCCTTCGCAGCTTGCTGCGGGGCTAGCGAGCGAACTTAAAATGAAATCATACTCTACACTGAAGATTTCCAGTAGCTTGCTACGGGGAGCTTCAATGTTAAAAAGTGGATACAAAAGTTTTTTATACCAGTTCTGTCTTTCCTACGCAAGCAGGGATGACATCAAAAACTGTAGTTGCTGAAGATAAAGTTAATTTTGAAAGTGCTTAGCGAGCGCATTTTTCACAGCTTTGCTGCTAGGAGCTTCAAAAGAAGTTGAAATTGAATTGTAATGCAGGTTATGTTTTAATTAGGAAAAATTTTTGATATAAGGAAATATTATGAAGCGTTTCAAACTGTTATTGCCCTTTCATTCTGGGAAAATTTTCATTTATATTTTGTGCCTGGAACTCTTTCCAGAAAAGTAAGGAAAAATTCTATAAATGCATAAAGGTATACAATTCAGACTTTGAAAACAAACAGGGTGAGAAAGCTGTATTTCTGGTGCATCCGGATCAGCAGAAAGAATTTCTAACTAAAATTATTGACGTGAACGATAAAATAATCTTTTACGAAAGCTCGGTTCTCAAAACCAGGTTTTTCCAAAGATGGTCATCCCATAAAGCAAAATGGAAATGGGGAGATAGATGATGGAATAGACAAAACCATTGTGACGATGCGTTACCAGCTGGTTATCTCACCGAGCAATAAACTGAAATTGCTCATAATCGAGCAAGAATGGGTGCGTATGGAAAAAGACTGGTTTGTCAAACCCAACTAAAACGATTTTTTTAAATAGTCCTTTGTAAAGGAAATCTAAATTATTTTTGTAAGGAATAAATAAATGACAAAGGTTAAATCTTCTGAAATTACACCGGAAAGCTTATATCTTAACAGGCGAAAATTTATGGTTGGTGTTGGAGGAATAATATTAAGTACTGCAGGTTTCCCCGGTTGCGACAATTATAAGACAACATATGAACCATCAAAAGGCGGCGTTTTGCCGGATGATAAGCTTACGTCCTACAAAGATATAACTACATATAACAACTTTTATGAATTTTCACTAGATAAAGAGGACGTAATTTTTGCGGCAAAAGACTTTAAAACATCTCCATGGAAATTAGAAATAGGAGGACTTACAGAGAAGTCTTTGAGTATTGACGTGGATGATTTGACTAAAATATACGATCAAGAAGAAAGAATATATCGTTTTCGATGCGTGGAAGGGTGGTCCATGGTGATCCCCTGGTTGGGACTTCCTCTCGCCAGACTTTTAAAAGAGGTTGAACCCCTGCCGGAAGCTAAATATGTTCAGTTCATGACGCTTCATAGTCCGAGCAGGATGCCAAATCAGAAATCAAGATCTTTTCCCTGGCCATACATTGAAGGACTTCGGATTGATGAAGCTATGCACGATCTTACATTCTTATCAACAGGGTTGTACGGCAAAAAACTAATGCCACAAAACGGAGCCCCTATTCGCCTCGTTGTTCCCTGGAAATACGGTTTTAAAAGCATAAAATCTATAGTCAGGATACTCCTGGTTGAACACATGCCTTCGTCTCTATGGATGAAAGTTAACCCTCGTGAATATGGTTTTTATTCAAATGTAAACCCGACAGTGGATCATCCCCGCTGGTCGCAAGCGTCCGAGCGCAGGATCGGCGAATTTGGACGCCGCGAAACTCTACCGTTTAATGGATATGAAGAAGATGTGGCCGACCTTTACAAAGGAATGGATTTAAAAAAGTATTTCTAATGAAATCATCGTTAATTGTATGGATTAAAGTCTTTATCCATATAGCCGCGTTATACTTTACCGGTTTGATATTTTGGGACTACCTTAATGATCAACTTACCGCAAACCCTATTGAAGAAATAACGAAAAGAACAGGAAAATATGCCTTAATTTTACTCGTCCTTACACTTTCATGCACACCGGTTAAAATTTTATTTGGGTTCAACCAGATTATAAAAGCGCGGCGTCAGATTGGCCTTTATTCTTTCTTTTTTGCCACTTTACATTTTTTTACTTTCCTGGGACTTGATTACTCTTTTGACTTCGATTTAATCCTAAAGGATGTTATCAAAAAACGTTTTGTTATTGCCGGATTTTCAGCTTACTTAATTCTTATTTTACTCGCTGCAACCTCTTTTAATAACGCTCGGAGAAAGCTTGGTCGGCAATGGTACAATTTGCACGCGTTGATTTATCCTGTGGCATCGATTGTGGTTCTTCATTTTGCGTGGCTTGTCAAGTCAGGTGTCCTGGAACCTTTATTATATGGAACGTTGATTTCGCTATTGCTCATATTGAAGTTGTCTTTATTGAAAAAATAAAAGTTTTTCTCGTAGAGACGAAAAGTCGTAGAGATGGAAAAATCCGAAACCCGAAGCACGAATTCATAAACAAATCCAAATCTCAAATTTTAAAATTTCTAAAACTTTATTTGTCATTGATTTTTTTGACATTTGAATTTATTTCGAGTTTTGTATTTCAAAATTCGTGTTTCTTTCATATTTGCGGCTTTACGAGAGATTTTTTTAGTTATCCCCTGCTACCTTGAGTAAATCTGTGAACCAAAATTTAACAAAATTTAAAAATCTTCTAAAACAAAAGAATCAAATGTAAAAATATTTTATCCATACTATAATAAAAATATTTTCAAAATGAATCAGTAAAATCTATGTCTTATTTAATTATGAAGCTTGGTAAATTTGAAATTCAAACAGTCAGCGGCGGAAAGTATAAGCTGGACGGTGGGGCTATGTTTGGGGTTATCCCAAAACCGCTATGGGAAAAGACCAACCCTGCTGATGAAAAAAACCGGATTGATCTGGAAACCAACTGCCTTCTCATAGATTCCGGTGATAAAAAAATATTGGTTGATACGGGAAACGGGACGAAATTTTCCCCAAAGGAAAAAGATATCTTTGGATTAGAGAATCGTTCCGTACTGGAGGAGTCTATTAAAGCAAAAGGTCTTGAGCCTTTAGATATAGATATTGTTATTTTAAGCCACCTCCATTTTGATCATGCCGGCGGTGCAACAATGAACGAAAGTGGAAAAGCGGTTCCTGCTTTTCCCAAAGCGACTTATATTATTCAAAAAGGAGAATGGGAAGACGCAATGAACAATTTTGGCATAATGAAGTATTCATACCGAAAGGAAAATTTAATCCCCCTCCAGGAATCAGGTCAGGTAGAATTTATTGAAGGTGATTTTGAGGTTGTGCCTGGACTACATACGCGGGTGACCGGCGCTCACACGCGGTATCATCAAATCATACAGATTGATTCGAAAGACGATAAAGGGGTGTACTTAGCCGATCTGGTCCCCACAACATCACATTTGAAACTGCCTTATCTTATGGCCTATGACCTTTTCCCCCATGAAGTTTTATTGAAGAAAAAAGAGTTATTAACGCAGGCAGCAGAGGAAAAGTGGCGGATTTTTTTTGACCATGATCCAAAAGCACCGACCGGGAAGATATTTAAGGAAAAAGAAGATGTCTTTGGCATTGAAGTTTAACCACTGCTAAGTTCATGGACCAGAGGTCAGAAAAAAGCCGATCCCTGAAATATGATCCCCAACCCCTGAATTTAATATTCTATGCCTTTTTGTGCCTTGACACCGGATTTGAAGGGATGCTTTATTTCTTTCATTTCCGTTACGAGATCGGCAATCTCTATGATTTCAGGCGGGGCGTTTCTACCTGTTAATATGACATGCAGATCTTGCGGTTTTTTTTTGAGAAAATTCATGACATCATGAACATCAAGATAATTATATCTCAGGGCGATATTAATTTCGTCCAATACAACTATTTTATACTTTCCCGATAAAATTTTTTCCTTACATAACTCCCAGGTGCGTTGTGCCACCATAGTATCACGTTCTTTATCTTTAGTATTCCATGTAAAACCTTCTCCCATCGGTATCAGTTCGAAGTTATCGGAAAACTTTTTTGCGGCATCCAGTTCGCCATAATTCCAACTTCCCTTAATAAACTGGACCATGCAGACTTTATAATCATATCCTAGGGCTCGAAAAGCAGTTCCTAACGCCGCGGTGGTTTTCCCTTTCCCGTCACCGGTATTGACTATGATTAGTCCTTTTTTATTTTTTTTATTCATAATCGTACTATTTAATTTTCACAACAAATTTATCACAATTATTACAGACTTTTATACTATAATTTTTAGAGGTATAGAATTTATTAATCCGCGGAACAGAGAAGGGTCGCGAAATAATGAATATTGATTTATTTTTTTTCGTGCTTTTCGTGGTTGATTATTAAATTTGATTGCAGTTTTGTGGCGATATGCAAAGTCAAAGTGAACTGGTTCAGATATTATCAAGGTTGAAAAGAACCCCATACCCGGCTACCGAAGTATAAAAGAGATATGCGAATTAATAATGACAGATGTACGAGAGAAAGGACTGGACTGTTTAAGTGAAGAGTGGATAAGAGGAGATCTGTCTGAATTTAGAATCTTTGAATTGGCAGCTACTCTGAATCGCTTTCGAAGCCTAAAGGTAAAGCAAATAAGTTTGGAAGTGTTTAGCGAGCGCATTTCTAGCAGCTTGCTGCGGGGAGCTTCAATTTCAGGCAACCTGCTATCACCCAGATTGCCTTTTACACCAGTTCTTCAAGCTGTCTGAATTCTCGGTTTTCTCCAGAAAGGTGAGAGGATATAGATGAAAATTGGACCGCTCAAAAAGCCGATGGGATTAATGAAAACTGCCGGGATGAGCCCGAGGGACACGCTGATGATTATTTCGGTTATCCGCATTGTCGGTAGAATTCGATTAAAATGCTGCCAGAAGATTTTGAATGAACACATCAGAACGGCTGCAATGACTTCGATAATAATACCAACTGCCGGTGGAACACAAAGGATAGTGGAAGATATCAGCCAGGCCCCGGCCGGACTTGGGAGACCGCGAAAAAAGCCTGGTGGTGTGATATCTTTAGTTTTACTGTAATCATACAACCTGATGCAGATGGCTGTGAAATAAATAAGCCCGCCTATCATGTTTGCTGCTGTCCACCCTGTCATGGCAGCTACCAGCACGGCTGGAGCCAGGCCGAAACTGACCAGGTCTGCTATGGTATCAAAATCTTTGCCGAACTTACTGGTTACGCCAAGGCGTCTGGCCACTGAACCGTCTATCAGATCAAAGCCCATGGCGGCAAAATTTAACAGGACTCCGGTTTTCAACTGGCTCTGGCTTGCGTACAATATGGCCAATAGCCCGCAGATGAGGTTGCTTAAAGTTAAAAGCTGCGGGATTAGCAGACAGATAGAATGTTTCGCTTTGTCCGGTATAACGCGGATAGCAACTGAGATACTCGCAAGCACCAGTGCTGTCCAGATTAGCAAGTTGCCAATGACGTTTAACCGAGGGACGTTGGTCAGAATCGCTATGCCGAAGAAAAGTTTTGATAGATTCTGAGACAGGGCCTTTTTTTTACCGAACTCGTTGGCGCCTTGTACCTGAGTGCCTCGCAGGAAGGTCGAGGCAATGTCGAGGGCAAAAAGGATAGCAAGAGCAGTATGGTTAATAGCCGACCAGAATAGGATCAAAGTACTGTAAGTGATCAGTTTGTCTACTGCCGGGTCAAGAACTTTTCCATGCTGGCTAACCTGGCCTGTTTCCCTGGCCAGAGCGCCATCCACAATGTCAAACATGATGACTATTGTTACCAGCAGCAGGGCAAGCAGACCGATTAGCTGCCACCAGATACCGAGCAGTTCTCCCAGTTCGTGCATATAGACCCATAAAAACCAGCCCGGTGCAAAAAATAGAAGACGGGCAACGGTGATCTGGTTAGGAGAAATTCCTAAATCATACCCGATCCACCTGACAAATTTTCTAAACTGATTACGTGGCATTTGCACAAATAATTCTCTCATTTTCTTCCTGCTTTATAAAGATTGCGAATTTGCAATAATGTTTCATTATACAATCCGGTTTTAAAATCGGGGAAGCTGTAAGGGTATGAATGGAAGTTTCCCTTTTCATACCAGAGAGTCGGATCAGCATAAATTCCAAGGTAAAGGTAAATTTTTTGCCCGTTGTATTTGGCAGAAGCTAAAACCACTTTGTTTAAATCCATATACCCCGGATCCAGGTTCACCTTTCGTTTACTGTTTACAGATAGAAGGTTTTCTACTTCATTAGTTTTTATTTTTGTTTTAGCTAATTCGCCTGGATCAATTAAATTTGTAAAAGAAACAAATTTTCGTAAAACAGGGCTGCCCATTTCATCTTTATAGTAATTTGAAACAGTAAAATTAAAATCTGGACTCGTGTAATCTATTTCTCCAAACTTTTCCTTGAGAAAGCAGATTGCCTTTTCTAGTAATTTCGCATCGCTGAATAAAATTCCGATAAAAAACTTTACAGTATCTGGTTCAATTGGTTTCATTGTAGTTTAATCTTCGTGACATTCATGAATTCAAGCCTTTGCAGGTACTCTTCACTGGGCGAATCTGCGAAGCCACGCTTAGCGGGGCGAAGCTAAATTCGTGGTTAACTTATTTTGGCGTCCAGAGTCCCAAAGCCCTTTCTTTTTCGAGATTAATTTTTAATGTTGTCATGGCCTGTTCAGAGAGCTCTTTGTCAATCCCGAAAACATCATGAATAGCTTCGTGAAAATTGTTTTTAATATTAAAATTTTGTTTCCCATCAAAAGTTGTTTTGCGCATAAAATTACCGCAGACAAAAAAAATCCCCTCATCTATTGTTTTGCTTAAATAAAGTCTATGCATGGAATTCCATTTAAAAGAAGCAAGCCAGTGCCGCAAAAATTCATCATCTGTCACAGGTTTATCCTGAAACCTGTAACGCCATTTAGTTTCAAAATTGTTAAAAGTAAACAAATTATAGCTTTGATTTTTTTGATCGAATTCAAGTTTTACTCCTGCAAATTTATTATTGATGAGTTGATTTTTTTCAGGATTGATTTCCATTGGTTTTTTCAGGAGATAGCCGGGATCCACCAGATATTTAACAGAACCCAAAACTACGATCAGGCAGCAATGGATGTTTTTACCGGCACGCATCTCCGCCATGACAGGATAACAAATAAATTCGCAATAATTCAAAATACTTTGAATGAAAAAAGTTAAAGAAAAACAGGTGCCGCCTAATTTATAGGAAATATAGTCTTCTATAAGCTCCTCCGGTAGACGGATTTTATTTTCAGAGTCCCAATCATTGTCCAATTTTATTATTTTGCTGAGATTTTCATAAGGAAGATTAGAAAAATGAAGTAGGAGTTCCTGCAAAAAAATCGAATCAGGCTTTTTTCGCTTAAGTTTAAAGAACTCAAGAAAACGTTTCACTCCCTCGTCGTGAGCAGTAAGGTCTAACAAAATTTTTTGGCTATCATCTATCATTAAAAAGTTGCAAAAATTTCTTTTTTTTCGCATTATATTATAATAAAGGTTTAATTTTTACTAAGGAAATTTTTATGGCTGTAGATGAACAGAGTTTTGAAGAAAATGTTTTAACCAAAAAGAGAGAAAAAGTAGAAAAACCACCTCTTTACAGGGTTGTTTTACATAACGATAATTATACAACTATGGAGTTTGTTGTATTGGTACTCCAGAAATTTTTTTATAAAAACGAAACTGAAGCCAACCATATAATGTTAAATGTGCATAAAAAGGGTAGGGGAATCGCGGGTATTTTTACATTCGAGGTGGCTGAGACAAAATTGAGCCAGGTTCATTCTTTCGCGAAGAATCAAGACCATCCTTTGAAATGCAGTTTGGAGCCGGATAAATGAGTTTGATTAGCCATGAAGTTGAAATAGCCTTTAAAGTAGCTTCAGCAGATGCTCATTCACGGCGACATGAGTTTTTGACATTGGAGCATCTCCTCTTTGCGCTCCTTCATGATGCTGAAACGTCCGGAATTATTGAATATTGCGGAGGAGAACCTGGGACGATCAAAAATGAATTAAATGATTTTTTGAGCAAACAGTTTACTCCTTTACCAGAAGGCAGTGAAGCAAAACCGGAACCTACAATAGCTTTTCAGAGGACCATTCAAAGGGCAGCTATTCATCTCCGGAATTCGGAAAAAAATGGGCAAATAACGGGCGCTGATTTAATTGTCGCATTTTTTGACGAAGCTGATTCTTTTGCAGTATATTCCCTGAAAAAATTAGGCATTACCCGATACCATATTGTCAATTACCTTGCCCATGGAATTCCTGGGACTGGAGAAGAGGGAGAAATCTTACCCGAGAAGGAAGAAGAGCCCGGTATTCCTAAAGAGGGTAAGCGGCCTGGAAAGAGCCCGCTTGATCTTTTTACTGTAAACCTTGTTGAAAAAGCAGCAAAAGGGGAGATCGATCCGATTATAGGACGTACAGCAGAGTTAACCAGAACAATTCATACTCTTTGCCGCAGGCGAAAAAACAACCCGCTTTTTGTGGGAGATTCTGGCGTTGGCAAAACAGCAATTGCCGAAGGCCTGGCTTTAAGAATATTTGAAGGGAAAGTACCTGATATTCTCAAAGATGCAGTTATTTTTTCGCTGGATATGGGATCATTGCTGGCCGGCACAAAATATCGTGGTGATTTTGAGACGCGTTTAAAAGGGGTCCTTAAATCTCTCAAGAAGCTGAAAAATACCGTTCTCTTTATTGATGAAATTCATACGATTGTTGGCGGAGGCGCAACATCTGGCGGAGCTATGGATGCCTCCAATCTGCTAAAACCGTCATTAGCTTCCGGAGAATTGAAGTGCATTGGGTCCACTACCTATAACGATTACCGTAATTATTTTGAGAAAGATAGAGCACTGGCACGACGCTTCCAGAAAATTGAGGTCAATGAACCGTCCCTAGATGAATCTATACAAATACTCAAAGGGTTGAAATCTCATTATGAGAAATTCCATAATGTTAGGTTTACAATGTCGGCTTTACGGGCAGCTGTTGAGCTTTCCGCTAAATATATTAACGACCGGAAACTTCCGGATAAGGCAATAGATGTAATTGATGAAGTAGGCGCGTCAATGAAGATATTACCTCCGTACAAACAGAAAACAACCATTGGGACTAAAGAAATTGAACAGATTGTGGCCGGCATTGCAAGAATCCCTGCAAAAACAGTATCCACCAGTGATAAAAAACACCTTAAAACTCTTGAGCGTGATCTTAAGCTTCAAATCTTTGGACAGGATAAAGCCATTAAGGCTTTATCAAGCGCAATTAAATTATCGAGAGCCGGACTGTCACACCCTGAGAAACCGATCGGATCCTATTTATTTACAGGCCCAACAGGTGTCGGCAAGACCGAGGTGGGCAAACAATTAGCTCATATAATGGGTGTTAAATTTTTACGTTTTGATATGAGTGAATATTCAGAACGACACACCGTTTCCAGGTTAATAGGAGCTCCGCCCGGTTATGTAGGGTTTGATCAGGGGGGGCTGTTAACCGAAGCTGTGAACCAGTCTCCCTATTCCGTTTTGCTGCTTGATGAAATGGAAAAGGCTCATCCGGACCTGTTCAATATTTTATTGCAGGTGATGGACTATGCCACATTAACAGACAACAATGGGAAAAAAGCTGATTTTCGGAATGTGATTTTAATTATGACCAGTAACGTAGGCGCCCGCGAACTGGCGAGAGAAACAATTGGATTTGGCAAGGATGAATCCGCTAAAAAAAGCGGCTCTGATAAACCGTTGAAAGAAACCTTCAGCCCCGAATTCCGGAATCGCCTCGATGCAGTTATAACATTCAGCCAATTAGGCATCGATATTATAGAACGGATAGTGGATAAATTCATAATTGAACTTGAAACTCAACTTATAGACAAGAAAGTATTGTTGCGGCTGACACCGGAAGCCAGGACATGGCTGGCAAAGAAAGGATATGATCCCGTTTACGGAGCGCGTCCTTTGGCGCGCGTTATCCATCAGGAAATCAAACAGTCCCTCGGCAATGAAATTCTATTTGGAAAACTTGAGAAAGGTGGAACCGTGGAGATAGGACTCAAGGATGAGAAGCTTACATTTTTCTACAATTCAAGAAATTAGGCTTATCTTTTGCAGCAACCACCGAACAGGTTAGACCGCTCATAGTAGATGGACAAAATCCACTCGACTATCAATCTAAATATCCCATTAGGCGGGTTTTACATTTAACCACCGATGGTCCGCCTCGAGGAGCCGTAAAAGAATTTTTTGATTGTGTTTATTCCAATGAAGGCAAAGCAGTCATAAAAAAGCGATTTATGCCTTTACAATAATATACGAAGTTGTCGTACCGCAATGGCGGCACCCATAAACGATGGAAATTTTAGATTATCAGTGTCGTAGATTTCCAATCAAGTCGAGAGTGGTAATTCTACCCTTATGTCATTTCCGCAAAAGCGGGAATCTATTTTGTTGATTATAGTAACAGTATTTTCTTATGTTAATCGGTCTTGCTGACAACATTCCATTTCCTGACGTTAAAAAGGCTACCCCTGAAGGGCTGGTTGCTGTTGGGGGTAACTTGTCTCCGAAGAGACTTCTTTCAGCTTACCGGCAGGGAATTTTTCCATGGTACAGCGAAAATCAGCCGATATTCTGGTGGTCGCTAGACCCACGGGGAATTATTCCATTAGATGATTTTCATGTGGGTGCAACCTTAATTAAAGTTTTAAAGCGAAAGATTTTTGAAATTAAAATTAATACCGCTTTTGAAGATGTTATGAGAGCGTGCGCTGTTCGGTCTGACGGCAGTGAATCAGGGTGGATTACTGAAGAGATGATTTCAGCCTATACGGAACTTCATCGGCTTGGAAACGCGCATAGTATAGAATCTTGGCGGAATGGGAAGCTGGTGGGAGGAGTCTATGGTATTGCAATAGGCGGTTTATTTGCCGCGGAATCTATGTTTTACCTGGAATCAAATGCATCAAAAATAGCGCTGACAGCATTGGTTGAGCGTATGAAAGAAACGGGATTTACCCTATTTGACTGCCAGATGGTAACCAATGTGACAAAAAGAATGGGCGCCATTGAAATCAGCCGTGAAGAATATTTAAAACAGCTGAATAAGGCTTTATTGCAGAATTGTATATTTATTTGAAGTGGTAAAAGTTTTTTTAACCACAATTTTATAAATTACGCTAATTTTTTTGGTATAATTCTTTTCTAAATAATTTTTAGTGTAATTAGTGTAATTTGTGGTTTTTTTTTAGGAGATAAGAATGGTGTTTCCAATAACACGCCTGAGGCGGCTGAGAAAAAATGAAAATTTGAGAAGGATGATCAGGGAAACCAGGCTGTCGGTTGATAACCTCATCTATCCTCTGTTTGTAACATTTGGAAAAGGCGTTAAAGATGAAATTTCATCCATGCCAGGGCATTACAGGTTTTCTGTCGATAAAATAACGGAGGAGGTAAAGGAAGCTCAAAACCTTAAAATTCCGGCGATTATACTATTCGGTATCCCGGAGCATAAGGATGAAGTAGGTTCAGAAGCCTATAACAAATGCGGCGTTGTGCAGGGAGCAGTTAAAGCAATTAAATCTGCCACACCTGAAATAATTGTAATTACCGACGTCTGTATCGATGAATACACCTCTCATGGACATTGCGGACTTGTTAAGGGAGATGAAATTCTAAATGACCCGACCCTTGAGCTTCTTTCAAAAATGGCTTTAACGCATGTGGAAGCAGGAGCGGATATGGTAGCGCCTTCCGATATGATGGACGGACGTGTGGGTGCAATAAGAGAAACCCTTGATGATAATGGTTTTGATAATATACCGATAATGGCTTATTCCGCAAAATATGCTTCGGCGTTTTACGGTCCGTTCAGGGAAGCGGCTGATTCAGAGCCGAAGTTTGGAGACCGCAAGTCATACCAGATGGACCCTCCAAACAGCGAGGAAGCCATGAGAGAAGTTCTTCTTGATATTGAAGAAGGAGCGGATATCGTCATGGTAAAACCAGCCTTACCCTACCTTGATATAATCTACAGGGTAAAACATGAACTTGGTATGCCTGTTGCCGCATACAACGTGAGTGGAGAGTTTTCTTTAATAAAAGCCGCAGGCCAAAAAGGATGGGTTGATGAAGAACGGGTAATGATGGAAGCGCTCATCAGCATCAAACGCGCTGGAGCGGATATGATCCTCACCTACTTTGCCAAAGAAGCCGCTCGGGTTCTTACTGCTTAATAAATGCAGGAACAATAATTTTAACAGGTCCTATAATTTCCATTTGAAGAGAAAAGTTTTTTATGCGGTTCAGTCTAATTCCATCAATCTCTTTTCCTTTAGGGCAGATAAGTCGTCCGGTTTTTGATGTAAGTTATTCATATTAATGCTCTGGAGTAATACTCGGGTGGAGGTTTTTCCGGCTCAAAAGGTCCGGAATGTAATCTCTCCAACAGCCATTTCAACATTCTTAACAATCTCTTTATCCATTACAGTTTCGGTTCATCAGGATATTACAATAAGGAAACAACGACTCCTGGATGAGCGATTACCGAATCTTCCTTGGATACAAATTCTAATCAAAGTTTTTGATTAAACAGACAATCAGGCTTTTTTACAAATCCTGAACGCCCCACTTTTCCACAATCCTCTTGTAAGCATCGTCTGCTTTAATCTGCTACAAACTATGCGCTATAAGCAGCAAGTTACGAATCGAATGCTATCTGCAATTTGTTACTGGTTTTAGTGAATTAGTGGCTATGCAGATTTACCCGGGGTCAAGTTGTGACTTCCTCTTTTTCTTTTTGAGTCTGGATAGGTTCGTATATGCAGTAGGGTTCTTCTTCGAGGTAATTTCCTTTTTCAAAATAGGCGCGGGCTCTGCACCCTTCACAAACCTTTTTATATTCGCAAATGCCGCATTTTCCCAACAGAAGGTCAGGATCTCGCAAATTCTTAAAAACTTCAGAGTTGTCCCATACGTCTTTAAAAGATTGTTTCAGGATATGCCCTGCTTCCACTGGCAGGTATCCGCACGGAAAGACCTCTCCTTTATGGGACACAAAGCAGATCGAGCTGCCAGCCAAACAGCCTTTGGTCATGGCTGCCATGCCGTGAGTCTTAGGTGTGATTTTTATCCCGTCCTCTTTTGCCCTCTGCCGCATGATTCTAAAATAATGAGGAGCACAGGTAGCTTTTGTTTCAATTTTCTTTTCTAAGGAAACATCATAAAACCAGTTCAACACTTCCTCGTATTGCTCCGGTGGGAGCATCTGGTCATCGGCGATCTCAACACCACATCCAACAGGTACTAACATAAATATATGCAGGGCATGGACTCCAAGCTCTACGGCGTTTTTGTATAATTGCTTAATTTCATGGACGTTGTGTTTGGCAATGGTGCTGTTTATCTGGACACTCATGCCGAGTTTCTGTAAATGCTTTAATCCTCTGAGCGCCATATCAAAAGAGCCGGGAAGTTTTCTGAATTCATCATGCGTTTTGCTGGTAGCCCCGTCAAAACTGATGGATACCCGTTGAATCCCTGAGTCGACTATTTTTTGTGCTATCGCTTCATCAATCGATGTCCCATTTGTAGCTAAGGCCAAAGTCAAACCTTTTTTTACCCCGTATTTGGCAATGTCGAAAATATCAGGACGAAAGAGCGGCTCGCCTCCGGATAAGACAAGGATTGGTTTTCCAACACTTGCGATATTATCAATAAGCTGGAAGGACTGTTCTGTAGTTAGATCATCCCTCATTAATTCTTTGCTGACGTCCAGTCGTCGGCAATGAACGCATTCCAAGTTACATCCCGCAGTTGTTTCCCAGAATATAAGCCTGAGCTGGTTTTTGACATTTTTCATAAAATGAGCCGCATGATGTGACCCATGCTTTTTATCATCTTTTATTTTATGAAACATTTCTTTTATTGTTGCATCTTTCGGGTGTCCTAAATTATGAGTCATTCAAATCTCCTTTATTGGTGCATATTCGCGTAATTCGTGGTTAAGAAATAATAACATAAATCGGAGAGGCTCGACAACCACAATTCGGCATGGAAAGCCGAATTGGACGGATTCCGAAGGAAAAACGCCCCAAGGGTGAGGGCAGGGATGGCTGAAATCAAGTGAAGCTTCCGCTCCGGAGAGCTAATAAAAAAATTTGTTCAAAAAAAATTTATTTTACAAATTAATAGTATAAGAGGTGAAGCTTTTCTAAACCTATTTATATCAGTAGGTAGTTGACTTAACAATTTCATTTTGTTTAAACTAAACGCATCATGAACGATTTTGAAAAATCGAGAGGATTCTGGGGTTCCCGCGCAGGGTTTGTAATTGCAGCGGCGGGTTCCGCTATCGGATTGGGGAATATTTGGAAATTTCCTTATATTACAGGCCAGCACGGGGGAGGGGCGTTCGTCATTGTGTACCTGATATGTATTGTTTTGATAGGAATCCCCATAATGCTGGCGGAATTTACAATTGGAAGGAAAACTCATAAGAACCCTGTAGGAGCATATAAAAATATCCATCCGGCAGGTTTATGGTTTCTTGTTGGAGGAATGGGAGTTTTAGCGGGATTTATGATTTTGTCCTTCTACAGCGTGGTTGCGGGCTGGACAATCGCGTATGTTGTTAGATCCATCTTTATGTTGGTAACCCAATTTGAGACAGCTGCCGATGCGGGAAAATATTTTGGAAATTTTGCTTCAAACCCCTTTGAAGCGTTATTGTTCCATACCATATTTATGAGCCTGTGCATCTCTATAGTTATTAAAGGCGTCAGATCAGGGATAGAAAAGTCATGTGATATCCTCATGCCGACACTTCTATTTATACTTGTATTGCTTGTTATTAGATCACTGACCCTGAAGGGTGCGTGGGCAGGAGTAGTATTTTATTTAAAACCGGAGTTCAGCAAGCTCACTGCTCAGGGTGTCCTGGTGGCATTGGGTCACGCTTTTTTCTCTTTAAGTTTAGGAATGGGCGCGATGATTACTTACGGCAGCTATCTTTCTAAAAAAGAAAACCTTGCCTCTTCCGCTTTGATAGTAGGTGCCCTTGATACAGTGATTGCTTTATTAGCCGGGCTGATGATTTTCCCGGCTGTCTTTGCTATGGGACTAGAACCTTCTGCGGGTCCGGGACTGGTATTTCATGTATTACCCGCTGTTTTTTCTAAAATGCCATTTGGGAATATAGTTTCCATTGCTTTTTTTACCCTCCTTGCCATTGCCGCATTAACATCAGGCATTTCACTTCTTGAAGTTGTTGTCGCATATTTCATAGATGAAATTCGCTGGAGTAGAAAAAAAGCCGTTTTGATAGTTGGTAGCGTGATTTTTATTTTGGGGATTCCATCAGCTCTTTCTTTTGGTGCATTTGGTGAGTATAAGCTTTTTGGAATGAACTTTTTCGATATTGTTGACCACATAGCTTCAAATTATCTGTTGCCTCTGGGGGGCCTGTTGATCTGCGTTTTTGTCGCGTGGGTATGGGGTCCAAAACCTGCTCTGGAAGAAATACATATAGGCGAACATAAATTTCCGTTTGCCGGTGGCTGGGTATTCCTGGTTAAATATATTTCTCCCGTTGCGGTAGGGATTATTTTGATCGCTAAATTAATGGGAAAATAATTATTTAATCAGTGTAATCAAACTTCATTATGAAAATAGCATATTTTGACTGCTTTTCAGGTATTAGCGGGGATATGATTCTAGGAGCCTTAGCTGATTTAGGCAATGATTTTTCCTTTATTAAAAAAGAGTTAAAAAAACTTGATCTGAAAGGTTATTCCCTTTCGCATAAAAAAGTAAAGCGTGGAGTTATTGAAACCACAAGAGTCGATGTTAAAGTAACAGAGAAAAGTTCCTCTAAAAGAAATCTGAAAAGTATTATTTCCATTATTAAAAACAGCGGCCTCGCGGAAAAGATTAAAAATGACTCCATAAAGATATTTCGCAGGCTGGCAGAAGCTGAAGCAACAGTTCATGGGACGACCATTAACAAAATCCATTTCCACGAAGTCGGCGCGATAGACTCTATTGTAGATATAGTGGGTTCTGTTATTGGAATTCATCATTTAAACATTTCTAAAATAGTTTCGTCGTCCATTAATATCGGCAGTGGATTTGTAAAATGTGACCATGGTACTCTTCCTGTTCCCGCTCCTGCTGTTGTGGAAATTTTAAGAGGGGTTCCCTGTTTTTCATCTGGTACTAGGCAGGAATTGACCACTCCCACGGGAGCAGCCGTTATTGCAACCCTGGCAAATGAATTTGGTTCGTTGCCTGAATTAAAAACTGACAGGGTAGGTTACGGAGCAGGAGGTAAGAATCTAAAAGAAATGCCTAATGCTTTAAGAATTATCTTAGGAGAACTCTCGATTGCAAACGAATTAAAAAAGGAAATCTTTGTATTAGAAACAAATATAGATGATATGAATCCGGAATTTTACGATGTTGTAATGGAAAAGCTTTTTCAAGCAGGTGCAGTTGATGTTTTTCTTACACCTATCATAATGAAAAAAAATCGTCCTGCTACAAAACTTTCAGTATTGACACAACAGCAAAATGTTGAAATGCTTGCGAACGAAGTTTTAAAAAATACCACCAGCTTTGGTATCCGCTTTTACCCGGTTGAAAGAGTAATGCTTGAAAGAGAGTTTCAGGAGATTGAAACTGTATTGGGTAAAGTGAAAGTAAAAATTGGGAAAAGAGATGGTGAGGTTTGCCACATATCTCCCGAGTACGAACACTGTAAAAAAATTTCCAGAGAACAGGGCATCCCCATCAAAAAAGTCTACGAAGAAATACAATCTGCCATCTGCAAAATTTTTAAGGTGTAATCAATACTATCAAATGGAATTACTTGCCGCTAAGCTTTTTGATGGTGCTAACAGCCTTTTTTGTTCGATCTCCGCTAATTTTTTTAGCAGCTTCAGACGAATATTTTCCGAACATAAAAAATGTCGCCATATTAACCTCCTTTCTGTGATGGCAATTGCCATCCAATAAAAAATGTTTACATAAATATAAGCTTATTTTATGATAATTCTCATTGTGTAGAGTGTCTGCTTAATTTCTTAATACCCTAAGAATTTTTTTGATTGGATTATAGGATAGATTATTTTTTTGAAGTGTAATGACCGTGTCATTGCATTCTTTTTTATTCAAATAGGAAATTATGAAAAAAAGTATTCTTTGTTTTTTGTTATTTTTAGTTTTCTCCTGGGTTGCGGTGGAATCAGGATTTTCCGATAACAACGACAATGATAATGTCATCAAAAAAGTTTCTCCTGAAATATCTAATATAAAGGTAGAACCATTATCCGGTTATAACGGAACAGTTATCAGAATAACCCTCGAGATAAACGACCTACAGGGTTTAGATAATATACGCAAAGAGCTATATCAAATACGTGAAGGAATCGAGCCTATTGTGTTAAAGCTCTCTGACGACGGGACTCACGGTGATACTGTAGCCAACGATAGCATCTTTTATGCGGAGACAATAGTTCCAAAAACCGCTGCAAAAGGGGTTCATGAGTTTCATGTGTTTGTATTTGATAAGGATGGCAATAAAAGTAATACACTGACTTATAAATTTACAGTTAGTGAGCTTCTTGAAGTTTAAAGCATAAAGCGGCAAGTTTCCGTAACAGAATGGAGCTTCCGCTCCAGTGAACAAACAAAAAAACTTGTTCAAAAAAAAGTTTTCACAGTGTAATAGCAAAGACGATCTTCCTTCTTTAATACATGATTTTGAGGTTTTTTTTATCATGAACAAAAAGCCGAAAAGTATTTCCAGAAATCTTGCCGAATATGCATCCTTCCTTGAATATAAAGATCTTTCTCCAGAAGTTATACATGAAATTAAAAGGCGTTTAATAGACAGCTTTGGATGCGCGCTTGGGGCTTTTGAAAGTGATCCGGCGAAAGTTGCAAGAGGAATAGGACAGAAAGCTAAAACATCTCAAGGCGCTACACTTTTGGGGACTTCTTTTAAAACGACATTTGACTTGGCCACTTTTGCTAATGGAACTCTTGTTCGTTATCTGGATTTTAATGATACCTATTTATCTAAAGAACCGGCTCATCCGAGTGATAATATATCAGCCGCCCTTGCTGTCGCGGAAGCGGAAAAGGCTAATGGTAAGGCTCTCATTACGTCTATAGCATTAGCGTATGAAATCCAGTGCAGGCTATGTGACGCCGCCTCTCTCAGGGCAAGGGGATGGGATCATGTGGGCTATGTCTCCATAGCAAGCGCGCTTCTTGCGTCAAAGCTTATGAATTTGGATCAGGACATAATAGAACATGCCATTGCCTTGAGTATTACGCCTAACACAACTTTACGACAGACCAGGGTAGGGGAGTTGTCCATGTGGAAAGGGTGTGCTGCTGCCAATGCAGCGAGAAACGGGGTCTTTGCTGCCTACCTTGCTAAGGAAGGAATGACGGGACCTTCAGAAATTTTTGAAGGTGAAAAAGGTTTTTTTAATCAGGTTACAGGTCCTTTTGATTTGGAAGTGGAAGCCTTCGGTAAAAGTGGTAAAAATTTTAAAATTCTTGATACTTATATAAAATACTATCCTTCTGAATATCATTCCCAGGCAGGAGTGGAGGCCGCCTTAAAACTTAGAGATAGAATTAAAGTCGATGATGCTGACAAGATAAATATTGAAACTTATGACGCATGTGTTGACATTATTGCCGGAGAAAAGGAAAAGTGGTGCCCCCAAACCAGAGAGACAGCAGACCACAGTCTCCCTTATTGTGTGGCAGTTGCTCTTTTTGATGGAAAGGTCGGTCTGGAGCAGTTCTCAGAACAAAGGATTCAGGACACTGAACTCCAGAAATTTTTAAGTAAAATTAAGGTTAAACGAAATGAAGAACATAACAAACAATACCCTGAATCCTTCCCCTGCTTTATAGAGATCAAGAGCAAAGCAGGAGAGTTTTTTTCTGAAACCGTTGATTATCCAAAAGGCCATCCTAAAAATCCCCTGAGTGACAGGGAAGTGGAAGAAAAGTTTATATATTTAAACGATGGTCGTATAAAAAGTGTGAAAGTAAAGGATATAATGAATCGCATCTGGGACTTGGAAAATCTGAAAGATTTAAGTAATTTTATAAGTCTTTTGAAAATATAATGAAGAGGATGTAGGATGAATAGTAAAGGGTCGGGTGTCAGGGATCGGGGTTCAGATAAAAAAAGCTGACCCATGATACCCAACACCTGATTACTACTTGAAAATTCTCATTAATCTTTGTCAATAGTTAAGCATTATGGGAAAAGTAATTAAGAAATTGATGGGTAAAGGTATCGTTGTAATGCCGGGGGCGTTTAACGGTATCTCAGCAAAGCTGGTTGAAAAGGCCGGCTTTAAAGCCCTTTATATTTCAGGAGCAGGCCTCGTCAATGGCGTCATGGCTATGCCAGATGTAGGACTCCTCACCATGACCGAAGTTCAGACACAGGCGGGTTATATTATCAATGCCGTTAACATACCCTGCATTGTGGATGGAGATACAGGCTTCGGAGAGACTGCAAATGTAATGAGAATGGTGAAAGGACTCGAAGGTGTTGGAGTGGCCGGAGTCCATATTGAAGATCAGGAACTGCCCAAGAAATGCGGACATCTTTCCGGTAAAAGGCTTGTGTCTCCTCATACAATGGCGGAGAAGATTGCTTCCGCTGTGGAAGCAAGGAAAGACCCGGACTTTATTATTATCGCGAGAACAGACGCAAGAGGGGTAGAAGATATTAAAAAAGCGATAGAAAGGGCAAACATTTATTTGGAAGCCGGAGCAGATGTTATTTTTCCCGAGGCCTTGCAATCAAAGGAAGAATTCATTACTTTTAAAAAAGAGGTCAATGCCCCGCTTTTAGCTAATATGACAGAATTCGGTAAGACACCGTTCATAACTGTAAGTGAGTTTGAAGATATGGGTTACAGCATTGTCATCTTCCCTCTAACTGGCTTCAGAGTGATGCTTAAAGCCGTTCAAGAAGCTCTGGAAAAGCTGAAAGCCGAAGGAACGCAGAAAGACTTGATTGAAAAGATGCTTACCAGGAAAGGCTTGTATGAACTTATCGATTATAATGATTATGAGGGGATTGATAAAAAAATAAGTAATAAATTCAAATGATATTAATTTTTTTAAAGATTTTCGACAGGACTAACAGGATTTAGTAGATTTTGGATTGTGGATTTTTAATGCAAAACCGAAACCCAAAATCCTATATTCGAAATTATTGAATCCAGGCAATCCTGTGCATCTTGCAAAACTGAGCTTAGCTCATGTCAAAAAGAAAGTAACTATAATGAGCGCTGAACAAAAAATTGCTGCCGGGCTTGCGGGAATAATTACCGGAAGGAGTTCAATTTGTGAGGTAGATGAAGAAAATTGTGAGCTCTATTACAGGGGATATTCCATCTTAGACCTTGCGGAACACTCTAACTTTGAGGAAGTCGCGTACCTTTTGCTGAAAGGTGAGCTGCCCGAAAAGAAGAATTTAGGAGAGTTTCAAAATAAGTTGTCGGAGGAAAGAGAAATTCCCCATAAAGTTGATGAGGTTCTAAAAGGGCTTTCAGCGAAAACCGACCCTATGGATGTTTTAAAGATAGCTGTTGGGATTCTTCATACCGTAGACCCCGATGCATCTTCCAATGAAGAAGAAGCCAATATAAGGAAGGCTATAAGACTAATTGCGAAAATCCCGACAATTATCACAGACAATTTTCACTTCTCTCATGGAAACGAACCTGTTAAACCCAATCCTCATCTTTCCCTTGCCGAAAACTTTCTTTATATGTTGAAGGGAAAGGAACCGGAAGCTTTTGAATCGAGCGCCCTTGAAAAATCACTAATCCTTTACGCGGAGCATGAACTGAATGCTTCCACATTTGCCGCGCGGGTAGTTGTCTCTACTCTTTCGGACATGCACTCTGGTATCATTGCCGCTATTGGAGCGTTAAAGGGCCCTTTGCACGGTGGCGCTAATGAAAGAGCTATGGAAATGCTCCTTGAGATAGAGGAACCTGAAAAAGCAGAATCTTGGATTAAGGACGCCCTGTTACAAAAAAAGCGGATCATGGGATTTGGTCACAGGGTTTATAAAAAGATGGACCCGAGAAATCCGGTTATAAAAAAGATATCAAAAGAATTGGGCGCAAGGAATGAAAACAGCAAGTGGTTTGAAATTTCAGAAATAATAGAAAAGATTATTGATCGGGAAAAAGGACTCCATCCAAATCTGGACTTCTACTCCTCTTCTGCCTATTATCTCTTAGGGATTCCGATTCCTCTTTATACACCTATTTTTGTTGCCTCAAGAGTTACGGGCTGGGTAGCTCATGTGATGGAACAGTACTGCGATAACAGGCTCATAAGACCCAGGGCGGAATATACAGGCGAGAAAAAAAGGGAGTACGTACCGATTGAAGACAGATGATAGAGAGTAAATAGTATGGAGCAGGGCAATTAGCAGTTATCAATGAGCAATTAATTGGACGCAGATAAACGCGGATTTTATGATTAAAAAATCATTACCCGCGTTTTTTTGAGGGAATCTATGTCCTATTTTTTTTACCGAAAATTAGTAAAGCAACCAATTACTAAATACCAAGCATCGCTGTTTTTAGCCCGTTGCCTGATACAATAAGGACAATTCTGGCGTTCTTTTTCAACCGGTTTTTTAGTTTTATCAGACCTGCTAGGGTGACGGCTCCTGCAGGCTCCGCAAAAACCCCTTCTTTTTTAGCGAGATAGTCTTTTGCTTTAAGTATTTCTCTGTCTGTTACAGATTCTACCATTCCATGGGATTCCCGTAGAACCTGAAGAGCTTTTAATCCGTCGAGAGGATTGCCACAGGCGATAGCGCCGGCAATGGTATGCGGTTTTACAGGTTTTATAAAATCCATCTCTTTTTTAAATGCATTGACTACTGTATTGCACCCCTTTGACTGAACTCCTATGAGTACGGGGAGTTTTTTTGCAAGCTTAACATTTTTGAATTCCTTTAGTCCTTTCCATATTCCGTAAATTAAGGTTCCGTTTCCAATCGGGGAAATGATATAGTCGGCATTGATCTCATCGGCAATTTCAAATCCGACTGATTTTTCTCCTTCACCTCTGTACGGATAATCCCCCATCAGGTACCATCCTCTTTTTCTGAATAATTTTGATGCTTCCACTTCGGCGGCATTATAATCTCCATAGACTCTATGGATTATGGCGCCGTGGCTTTTGATTTGCGCTATCTTTATGTCAGGTGTATCGACAGGGAGGATGATGTGCGCCTTAACGTTTGCCGCCGCGGCATAAGCGGATACAGAGGCGCCCATATTGCCTGTGGACGCGCACACGATTTCATTTGACCCAAACTCTAAAGCCTTGGATATCTCAACGGTAGTTCCCCTGTCCTTGAATGATCCGGTGGGGTTTTCACTTTCGCATTTAAAGAAAAGATTATCAAAGCCAAGTTCACGGGAAATGTTTCTTGATTTTAAAAGAGGTGTTCCGCCCTCCATTAAAGTGACGCTGTTTTCTGATTTGACGAGAGGAAAGAACTCTTTATATCTCCAGTGCCTGAATGGCCTTTTTCTCAGCCTGTCCCAAGAGATAATGTTTCTTATTTCATTAAAGTTAAAAACAACTTCAAGGCTTTGTCCACAAGCGCATCGGTACCTTATCTCTTTTTTTGAGTATTTTTCTTTACATTTTATGCATTGGAGATACCGGATATGCATGAAAGCAATTTTAACATAATTGACAACGTAAGTATCTCACTTTATAATGCCTCCTTTAGATGTCGTCTTGAGCTTGTCAAAGGGCGATACTCTACTTTTTTCTATGTAATACTGAGACAGGTTTAGTGTGACATACAGCCGTTTTCCACAGAGTAGCGAGGCCACCAACCACAATTCGGTAAGGAATGCAAAATTGGATGGTTTCCGAAGAAAAGCCGCCCAAGGGGTTGAGGCCATGGATGGCCGATAATCAAATGGGCTGCCGCCCAGTCTGCTAATAAAAAGTTGTGCTAAAAAAACACAATTATACAGATTTACAGTACAGAGGTTATCAATTGAGTTGGGGGATGGTCTAATGGCAGGACGAGCGGCTCTGACCCGCTTAGTGAAGGTTCGAATCCTTCTCCCCCAGCCACGCTCAGCGTGGCTGAGTCCTGCTCAGCGGGACAGCCATCTCAAGCATTAAAGTTTTGCAATTAGTAAGAATATTATTTTTGTACTATGAATTATTAAGGCTCTTTCCCAAATGTTCTACGTTTATATTCTCCATAGCATAAAAGATAGGCAACTATGATGGGTTTGTGAGAGCTAGATATTAGAGCAGGCCAGTAAATTAATATCTATTTCTTTTTAGTTCCCGCTAAAAAAAATTCGAGCTGTTTAGCTTTGTCTGGGTTTATCTTTTTCAGATCTATCAGGATTTCTTTTGCCTTGCTGATTTCTCCTGTTTCAACATAAGCTATTCCAATATTTCTGTAAAAATCAGAGTCAAGTGGATTTAGAGAGATGGCTTTTTTATATTTTATAATTGCTTCTTTTACTTTATCCGATGCAAATAGCATGTTTGCCAGATTATAATGATAGTCAGCGATTTTAGGATTAATTTTTATAGCCTTTCTAAATTCCTTAATGGCCATTTCATATTTACCTTCTTCCGAATACATGTTTCCCTTATCAAAATGATCTAAAGCATCATCCGCAAAACATGGAGTAATAGCAGGAAACATAAAAACCATGAGCGCAATTAAAAAAAACAAAGATCGAACAGTCACAAATAATTCCTAATAGAAAAGTTTTATAAGTAAAGTTTTTTTAATACTGTAAATATTATGGATTTTTTTTTCGCTGTTATCAACTATTTGATATACTTCTGTTTTTCTTCCAGCGTTGTTTCCTCTTTCCCCTATAAAAATTGAATCCACCATAAACAATAGTGCAGAAAAGGATAGCAATAGCAAAGATATCTCCGTAAAGGGTATAGAATGTTCTATAATTCTTTTCCGGAAAGATATTTCCGATAATTTTATCCCGCACAAATATATCTGTTTGCGAGATGATTTTTCCGCGGCTGTCTATTATCCCTGTAATGCCTGTGTTTGCTGCCCGGATAGTTGGTCTTCGGTTTTCCACAGCCCTGAATACCACCATTGAAATATGCTGATAAGATGCGGCGCTTTTTCCAAACCAGGCGTCATTGGTTATATTCACTAAAAATTCGGCTCCTGCTTTAACGAAACGCCTGACCAGGTCAGGAAATATTACTTCAAAACAAATGAGCACACTGAGTTTTGCATCTGGTATGGAAAAAACCGTATATTCAGTTCCGCTCCCAAAATTACCAATACCTGTTACCATTTTATCCACAAAAAATAAAAGCTTTTTTAAAGGTACGTACTCGCCAAACGGAACGAGGTGTATTTTGTCATACCGGCCAAGCACCTTTTTTTCAGGTGAAATCAAATAGGCGCTGTTAAAAAGCGTTATATCCTTTCTTTGTTCTGTATAACTCGGACTCCCGAATAGAATATTGCTATTACTTTCTTTTCCTAATTGCAAAAGTTTTTTCTGATTAACTATATCGCTTGAGAAATTAAAGGGAGTCGCGGTCTCAGGCCAGACAATTAAGTTCGGGTCGCTTCCCGCCGCTTTTAGCGTCATGTCCTGATAGGTTTTATAAACCATTTTTTGATAGACTGGATCCCATTTATGATTTTGTTCAATATTTCCTTGAAGCAAGGCCACTTTTAAAGACTTCTTTCCTGTTCGACTGCCGAAAGAGAAATTTTTCCAAAAACCATACCCTAATGTTACAAAGATTAAAAGAACAGCTACCCCAACATAATTTCCAAATATAGACAGCTCCATTTTTTCAGGCTGAAAGGAATAAAAATAATCGAGAATCAAAAAAAATATGACATTTATAAAAACAATCAGAAAGGATAAGCCATAAATACCTGTGATATCCACAATCTGAATAACTGAAAGAAAATTAAACTGTGAATAAGCAAGGCTTGCCCATGGGAAGCCTGTGAGAAAATGCGCCCGCACATATTCCAGCGAAACCCATATGAAAGAAGCTGCAAGCCATTTATGAACTTTTGGGTGGCTAAAACAGGAAAGAAAAAAACAGAAAAGGCCGGTATATGCCCCAAGGTACAAAGCAAGCACAATCAATAAAAAAATACTTACTGAAAGAGGGAGTCTTCCGTAATTTACCATGGTATTGATAATCCATGACAACGTACCCAGGTAAAAAAGAATCCCCTGAGCCCATCCCAACCAGAACGATTGGAGCGGAGTTTTATTGTGAATAGCGATAAAAAGAGGGATCATTCCGAACCAGGCGAAAGGCCAGAAGTTATAATTGGGAAACGCAAGGATCAATAAGAGGGAAGAAAATCCAGCTGAAATAAAATCAGTTATTTTCATTTATTGTTTTACAGCAATAATGTCGAATGAATTTTCACTTTTGATAATTCTTGTGGCTATAAAAGATGGGATTCCATACCGGCGGGCGCAATATTTATATTTGTTTACAACTTTAAGACCCTTTGAATTTAAAATGTCGCATACATTTTTAATGTCTATTCCTCCAAAACGACGCTGAAAATCGGAAAATCCATATTTTTCACCTGGCATTGATATTCCCTGAAGAGTCATTGATAATCGATAAAGTGTTTCATCCGTTTTCTTCAGAAGTTTATGAAAAAAAGAACGTAACCCGTTGTCAACCGGCTGTTTTATTGGCTCAAAAAAAATGAGAAGTATACCACCCTTTAGTAAAGCAGAGCAGGCCGCTTTCAATACAGTTTCATAATCAAAAAGATGGTGTAAAAAAGCTGACATGGAGATCAATGAAAAAACTTCTTTATTATGATTGAGATAATCAGAAGCGCTGTTGTTTATCAGTGTAGCTTTTGTTTTAAGTTTGTCAGGGATTTTTTCTTCTAAAGCCGTAATCATTTCTTGTGAAAGATCGATTCCTGTTATTTCAAATCCCCTCTGCAAAAACTCCAAAAGAAGGTATCCTGTCCCACACCCAATGTCCAGAATTTTGCAATGATTCTCAGGCAGCAAGTCAACTGCTTTATTAATGTTTTTGGTCAGGTGAGCATATTGGAAGAAGTTCGTTTGTTCCGGATGCCGGTGAAGATATTCCTTGCTTTCCAGGGCATGGATCAAAATATTTTCCTTTATGACTTTTTCTGCAAGTTGCATTTTATATTTTTCGATCTATGTAATCTTTTCAGCCCAACGGGCTATCCTCTACAATCCTTTCGGACTTTTGGTTCTAATTGTTTTAGCTTTTTTAGATTTTAATGTATAAACCTGTAATGATTATTAAATAATAAACCTCTTCGCTACTTTTTGACTTTCGTATTCATTGCAATTTTTGCATATTTGCGGAAAATCTTTATCCATATGTCTTTTTCGGAGCCTTCTCATAGCTAGTCCGTTCCAGATGGAATCCACTGTTTCATTCAGGACGTTCCCGATTTGGAGCTCTCCTTCATAATCCGCGCAGCAGGGAACAACTTTTCCGTCCCACAAGACCACCACCTTTCCGTAATCTTTCCCAAAAAGTTCTGGACAGATATCTGTCCTTTGTAATGCAAACTTGTAAAATTGTGTTTTTTTAGCACAATTTTTTTTAGCAGATTGGACGGTAGCCCCTTTGGTAGTGGCCTCTTGGCTATGCTGTGAACGGATTAATTTAGGTTGAAAACGAACATGGTCTGCTATGGATTTCCACTTATCATAAAAGGAGTCCATATCTTTTTCTGTTTGTTCTTCAACAACCATTACAATCCCTATTTTAAGGGGGCTGTTTTTCTCGTTTCTACCTTTTATCAGATTCAAAATATTATTTTCGATTATTTGAAAATCAATACCCCGAATTTTTTGGTATGTGTCCGGGTTTCCATCCACAGAAATTCTCAATACACTTAAAGGACTGTTAAGAATTCTGTGGATAGTGTTGTCATCGAGCAATGTTCCGTTGGTATTAAAAACCGTATAACGAATTCCTTTATTATGAGCATATTTGATCATATTAAATAAATCTTTGTTCTGCGTTGGTTCACCCCAGTTATGAAGGCAGAGATGCTTCAGCGATTTTCCGCTACCGATTGTTTTTTGAAAAAGTTCAAAAGACATGAATCCTTTTTTTCTTTTCATTTCATTATTAGTCGGACATATGCGGCAATTCAAATTACATACATTCGTCGTCTCAATAGTTAATGATGTGAGTTTATTGATTTTCATTATTTGAGGATATCGTCAATTACAAAATCAGGTTGGTCTTCGATTATCTCTTCAATTACATAATCAGGCCTGTCCTGTACCTGGGAATAAATTCTACCGATATATTCTCCAAGAATTCCAATGGAGAGAAGTTGCACTCCTGCAAAAAGAGAAAAAAGAGCTGTCAGCACGGTAAGACCATCATACATTACACCTCTAACATAACGTTGAAAAAGTAAAAAGATCATCAATAAAAATCCAAGAGACGCGCCAAAGAAACCGAGATAAGTAACTATTCTTAAAGGAAACCTCGAAAATCCTGTTATAAGATCCATTGCTAATTGAAACAGCTTCCCAATGCTATATTTTGTTTCTCCATGCAGCCTTTTCGAATGATCCACTTCCACATGGGCGCTGGAAACACCCATCCAGCTTACCAATGCCGAGAGAAATTTTGATTTATCTTTACATTGATTGATTTTTTCGATGACACTTCTTCTCATCACGCGGAAGGAACTTATATAAAGCCTGATATTCTTGCCCATTAACTTCGATATCAAGAAAGCTAAAATAGAAGAACATATTTTTCGCGGGAAAAAGTCCTGCCTATTTTTTCGAATTCCGCTGACTATATCGTAGCCTTCATTAAGTTTCAGGATTAGCTTGGGTATCTCTTCTGGTGGGTTTTGGAGATCGGCGTCTAACTGGACAATAATTTTTCCTTTACAATGTTTGAATCCGGCAAGGACTGCTGACTGCTGCCCAAAGTTTCTGGTAAATTTTAAAATACTGATATTTTTATCTTTATGTCTCAAATCCTTTAGCATGTTGAGGGAATTATCCGTACTGCCGTCATCAATAAAGATTAATTCATATCGGGGCGAAATTGGAGTTATTGAAGCTAAGAGCCTGTCATATAGTTCACTAATATTTTCCGCTTCGTTATATACTGGGATAACAACTGAAATATCTACCTGGTTCATTGCACAATGTTAACATAATATACTATTACCCCGTAAAAATTTTTTTTTATTTTGTTATACTGCCTAATGTTTTTTTGAATAGCTTTTAATGGTAAAATGCAGAAACTATGTGTATTGATGTTCATAAAATCAGTGAATTAAGAACCAGACCGACCTCTGAATTTCGTTTTACTCTAATAGCGCTCTATAACTTTAATCATTTAGGGGTTCGCGCCCTCCATTCTCTTTTAAAGTCAAAAGGCGTTCATGTGGATCTTATTTTTTTTAAAAATATGTTGTTTAACGACGCTAAAAGGCCAACCCTGGAAGAAACTAACCAGTTAACAGAATTAATTAAAGAAAAAAATCCTGACCTTGTCGGGATTAGTGTGAGCTGTTCAACTTTTTATAACATTGCGAAAGATATTACTGATAGCGTTAAGCAAAAGATATCATCCCCTGTTATCTGGGGAGGAGCACACCCGACGATAGATCCCGATCAGTGCATTAATCACTCGGATATGGTTTTTATTGGAGAGGGAGAATTTGGTTTGCTTGACCTCATAACTAAAATGTCACAAAACCTGGATTTCTCAGATATTCCAGGCCTTTGGATAAAAAAGAATGGTGGACACGTAATTAAAAATGCTCCGACTCCATTAAGCAACTTTCTTAACCTGATTCCGCCGAATGACTACGAAGATGATAAAAAATATTATATTGAAAAAGGAAACTTGAAAAATGGGGATCCTTACTCAAAAAATAATGAACTCTACACAATTCTGACCGGCAGGGGTTGTCCTTTTGATTGTACATACTGTATTAATCACCTTTTTAAGGATATTTACACGAGCAGGGGATTTCCTGTCAGGCGAAGGAGTGTGTCACATGTCATAAACGAGCTTGGTCAGGCAAAAAAAATGTTTCCTAACCTGAAGCGGGTGACCATTTTTGATGATGTCTTTGTATTGGATAAAAAATGGGCGAAAGAATTTTGTGATGAATATAAAGAAAAAATCAATTTGCCCTTCTCGTGCCTTTTTCATCCTTCCACGATTAAAGAAGATATTGTGTCTATTTTGAAACAGGGGGGGCTGGACTATATAGATATAGGTATAGAAAGCGGTTCAGAAAGAATTAGACGTGAAATATTTGGACGAAAAGATTCAAACCGGGTTATTAAAAACGCGATGGATATCATGCGTAGATATAATGTCAGACCTTATCTCGACTTCATCCTAGATAACCCTTTTGAAACCGTTGAAGATAAACGGCAGACTCTTGATCTGCTCTTAAGTTTCCCCAGGCCTTTTATGTTTTATTTTTATTCGTTAATTTATTTTCCTAAAACAAAAATGACTCAGCTTGCCCTTGAAAAAAAGATTATTACTGAAGGTGACGTCGAAGATAAAAAAGGAAAAGTTTTCGATCAATTTCAGGTTACATTCAGTTACAAAAGAAAAAAAGAAGAATTGTTCTGGATATGCCTTTTTTCTTTGTCAGGGAAAAGTTTTATTCCAAAATTTTTGATCAGGAGTTTGAGTAAAATTCGCCTGTTATCAGCTAAACCGACTTTGCTCGTAATGCTAACAACCATTTCCAACTATATCAGGGTTATCGGTATAGGCCTCGAGCGACTCTTTTCAGGTGAGTTGACTTATACGATGTTTAAGCGGTATTTTAAAGCGGCTTTTACATTGAATAAATAGTTAGTCACTGGTCATTTGACATCAGTCAATAATGATTTCCCAATGACAAGTGATTAATGACGAACGACTAATATAAGGAAATAACAATATGACAATAGAAAGATACTGGGTTCTGTTTCCCATTCTGTTTTTTCTTGTTCTCGGATGTCTTATCGCGGCCGTCATTCGGACATTCAGGCAAAATGAAAAAGGCATTGAGAAGTGGACTGTTGTCCCGGCACTGGCACTGATTATTGTTACAGCTTTTTCGGGTTGGCTTTTTCCGAGC
Source organism: uncultured Nitrospirota bacterium (assembly GCA_913051775.1). Lineage (GTDB taxonomy): Bacteria > Nitrospinota > Nitrospinia > CAJXCL01 > CAJXCL01 > CAJXCL01. The sequence continues at coordinate 58,085 of CAJXCL010000001.1, forward strand.
TACCACAGGATTATTTCGTTTGTCGCGGAGGGTCTTATTTTTTACAACGCCATAATTTTCTGGAAAAAGAAAGAGAGATTTACATCATGGTTAAACATAGCAGCGCTATTTTTTATCTTTTGTGATTTTTCTCTGCATAAGATTTTAAAATAAAGAGGAGGTGATGATTATGAATTTAAAGAAATTTTTTATTATTTTCTTCATACTTTTTTTAGCGGCGTGCGGAAAGACAGGAAAAAATTTTAACGAAGGGTACGTTGAATATATTAAAAATGGCGAAACAACAATGCATGAGATAGTACAAGAAATAGGGGAACCTAACAGAAAAGGGACGGCTGACGGGCGTGAATGGTGGATCTATGAGTATAACACCTATAAATTAGGAAAAACTCTTTCCAAAGATCTGCAAATTGTATTCGATGATAAGGGAGTAGTAAAGGCAATCACTTTTTCCAGTAATTTCCCCTGAGAAGAAACCGGGGAAATTTATTGAAGCTCCCTGCAGCAAAGCTGCGAGGAATTTTCAGTAAAGAATATTGGGCAGAATAACAAGATTACTAATTAACAGTTTACATCTTTCAATTATCAATTAACAATTGATCGTTGTTAATTGACCATTGCTAATTGATTCATCCTATCAAAAAATTAATTGAAAGAACAAATTAGATATGCGATTAATAATTTTTGATTTGGACGGCACTCTTATTGACTCTAAAAATGATATTGCCGATTCAGTTAACTATACTTTAAAGAGACTTCATCTTCCCTCATTGCAAAACAGCTTAATTTATAGTTACGTGGGAAACGGTGTTCTTCCCCTGCTTGAAAAAGTGATCTCTTGTTCAAATAAAAAAAGTAATTTAGAGAACGCATTGAAAGTATTCAGAAAACATTATGAAGAGCATCTTTTAGATTCGACCAGACTCTATCCGGGTGTAATGGAAATATTGAAACATTTTTCAGACGTCAACATGGGGCTTGTTTCCAATAAACCGGAACGGTTTGTTAAAAAGATTTTAAAGGGATTAAACGTCGATTGTTTTTTCCCCGTGGTAATAGGAGGGGACACCTTGAAAACTAAAAAGCCTGATCCAGAAGGCGTTAATATGATCAGGAATAGATTTGGCGCTGATCTCCACGAAACAGTTATTGTTGGAGATGGGGGCGTGGATATAGAGACGGGCAAAGAAGCTGGTATCCACACCTGCGGTGTCAGTTACGGTTTGCGAGACAGAAAGGAATTAGTTGAAGCAGGGGCAGAAATTATTATCGACGATATTCTGGAATTAAAAAATCATTTTAATTCTGGCTTTTTTAATGTTTAATTTTATAAGTTATAAAGCAAATAGTGAATGGTTGTTATACAAATGATACAAAGTACTTGTACTTATTGACTTCCAATTAACTTAAAATCTGAAAATCCTGCTGAACTGGATGTTAAACCGCGAGATTATCTATAAATGAGTAAGCGGTTAGCGATAGGTAAGGCAATAAAAAAAAGATATCAGGTCTAAGTGTCTGTTAAACGCTTACGAAAATGGAAAAAAGAAAATTAGGCGCAAGTGATCTAAAAGTAAGCGTTATTGGATTTGGTGCGTGGGGAATAGGCGGGCATCCGTTCTGGACTAATGAAGGTGACAATAAATCAGTCAGCGCAGTTCAAAAAGCCTTTGATTTAGGAATCAATTTCTTTGATACCGCGCCGGTATACGGGTTCGGCCGTTCGGAGCGTTTAATTGCAAAGGCTCTAAATAAAAAACGGGATAAAGTAATACTTGCCACAAAATGCGGGTTGCGGTGGGAGAAGGAATCAGCTGGTTCAATACGAAAGGATAGTTCAGCAAATTCTATTCGTTTTGAAATTGAAGAAAGTCTAAAAAGACTAAAAACAGATTTTATAGACCTCTACCAGGTGCATTGGCCAGACCCGAACACTTCTTTCAGAGAAACGATGGAAGAGTTATTGAAATTGAAAGAAGAAAAAAAAATCCTTACTATTGGATTAAGTAACTTCTCTAAATCACAAATGGAAGAATGTTTGAAGTATGGAGAATTTATATCCCTTCAGTCAATGTATAACATGCTTGAAAGGGATTTGGAAAAAGATGAAATCCCTTTTTGCAAAGAAAAAGGAATTGGAATTATTCCGTATTCGCCGCTGGCTTCCGGAGTTTTAACGGGAAAATATGATAAACAAACGAAGTTCAGGGACTGGCGCGGAAAAGGGATTTTAGGCCACTTTTCAGGTGAAATCTATGAAAGCCATATTGACAAAGTGGAAAAGTTAAAAAGTTTTGCTTCTAATTATGGCAAGAAAGTGTATCACTTGGCAATAAACTGGCTTTTAGCACAAGAAGGAATCTCTACTGCTATAGTCGGCGCAAAAAAAGCAGTTCAGGTACAGGATAACCAACAGGCAACAGGATGGGAGATTTCCGAAGAAGATATGAAAAATATTAATGAGTTGTTAGCGACGTAACTGCCACTTCGTGGCTATAAAACAATTTGTCAATATTTATAGAAACCTTCCCCTGTTTTTCCCCCCAGCTTTCCTTCTTTTACTAAAGATTCAAGCATTGGGGTTGGTTTATACCTTTCATCCTTTAAACTTTCATATAGGTAGGTCATTATATTGCGGCAGATATCGAGTCCTATAAAGTCTGCTAATTCAATTGGACCCATGGGATGGTTCATGCCGCATTTCATGATTGCATCGATATCCTCCTTGTCAGAGATACCTTTTTCTAAAAGCCGCAAAGCCTCACCAATGAGGGCAAACAGGAGTCGGTTGGATACAAAACCTGGGGAGTCATTTACTACAGCAGAAGTTTTTCCTATTTTTTTTGATAGATCCAAAATACTCTTTAAAGTATTTTCTGATGTTTTTTCTCCTTTAATGACTTCTAACAGTTTCATTACTTTGGGCGGGTTCATGAAGTGCATTCCGATGAAACAGGATGGTTTTTCCACTGCCTCTGCAAGTTTGTTAATAGAAAAAGCGGATGTGTTGGTCGCGATAATGGTATCGTTCTTACATACTTTGTTAAGGACATTATAAATCTCTTTTTTTACATCCACGTTTTCAAAAACAGCCTCAATAATAAGATCGCAATCTTTTATTTTCTCAAAATTCGTTGAGGTTTCTATATGGCCTGAAACTTTATTCCATAACTCGGGTTCCGTACGGCTCTTTACATTGTTTAGCGCGTCCTGAAGTATAGTCTCTTTCTCATCTACAAGTACGACAGGGTAATCATAGAGAGCAAAAACCTGTGCTATGCCTCTTCCCATTGTGCCCGCGCCTATAATGCCTATTTTTTTTATTCTTTTGTGCACTTTGTCTTCTCTACGGTGAATTTTCTGACTCCTGACCTCTGACAACTAATTTATTGTTCTTTCGGTTAAAAATTTTTATTGCAACTCCACAAGGAGCAGGCCGGGGTCTTCGAGGTGGGTGCTTACGGTTTTCAGGAACTTTGCTACCGTGGCGCCGTCCATCAATCTGTGGTCAAAGGTGAGCGATAAAGGTAAAACTTTCCTTATCTTTATTTCTCCATCTATTGCTACCGGTTTTTCTTGTATTCTGCCTGTGGCGAGGATTGCGGCTTCTGGATAGTTTATAATAGGAGTGGCAAAGATTCCTCCATAACCTCCGATATTAGTAATAGTGAAGGTGCTTCCTTTTAAATCTTTAAGAGCAATTTTCCTCGACCGGGCGTCATCTGCGATCCTACTTAAAGAATCAGCCAGAGTAAGAATATTTTTCTTGTCCGCGTTTTTAATGACTGGAACCATAAGGCCGTCATCCGTATCTACAGCAATGCCTATGTTGTAATAATTTTTTATAATGATTTCTCCGTTTTCCATATCCAGTGTAGAGTTTAATACAGGATATTCTTTTAAACCGATAACTACCGCTTTGATGACAAAGGGGAGGAAAGTCAGGTTTTTCCCCTTTTTAGTCATAATACTTTTTTCTTTTTCTCTGATCTCCATGAGCTCAGTAACATCCGCTTCATCTATGTGAGTAACATTGGCTGAATCGTGCTGTTGAAAGGCCATATGCTTTGCGATGGCTTTTCTTATTCCTCTTAAGGGAACTCTTTTAATAGGACCATGCGAATCATCCCCTTCCTTTATACCGGTGCTTTCTTTACGGAATTTTTGCAAATCCTCTTTTGTAATCCTTCCGCCGGGACCTGTGCCTTTCACTTTACTAAGGTCTATACTTAAGTCTTTTGCTATTTTTTTGACCGCGGGAGTTGCCAGAACTTTAGAGGGTGCTTTCTTTGCAGCGGGTTCTTCGGCTTCCTCTAATACTCCTACAACAGTCCCCTTATCCTTTTTGCGTCCAAACTCCTCCTCAGTTCCTATAGTTAAAAGAACTTCTCCAACATTAATGACGTCACCTTCCTTGAAATGTAGATTAATTATCACTCCTTCTGTTGGAGAGGGTAATTCAACTACAGCTTTATCCGTTTCAACATCAACTAAGATATGATCTTCTTTTATCTTCTCTCCTACTCTTACCCTCCACTTCACTATTTCACCCTCGATTATTCCTTCCCCTACATCCGGAAATTTAAATTCTGTAACCATTTATTTTCCCCATCAAAGTTGTTAGATGTTAGTTTTTGGTTGTTAGGCAATAAATCAGCAATCTGACCCCCGACACCTGCAAACTGCAGTTTAAAAATTAATTATTTTTTTCAAACCCTGTAAAATCCTATCAACACTTGGTATATAATAATCCTCACCTTTGGCAAGAGGGACGGCGATATCTTGCCCGGTAACCCTTAATACCGGCGCGTTAAGACTCAAAAGCGCTTTTTCATTTATCAAAGCGACTATTTCAGCGCCCAATCCGCATGTTTTAGGTGCTTCGTGGACGACCAAAGCTCTACCGGTTTTTTCTACAGAGGTGATTATTGTATCCTTATCTAAAGGAGAAAGTGTTCTCAAATCTATTATCTCTATGTCAATATTCTCTTTCTCTGCTTCTTCCGAAACCGTTTCCACAACCCTAACCATAGCCCCCCAGCAAATAACAGTGATGTCTTTTCCTTCTTTAACCATTCTGGCCTTGCCCAGAGGTATGGTGTATTCCTCTTCAGGGATATCTTCTTTAATAGCCCTGTAAATTCTTTTTGGTTCAAGAAAAATTACAGTATCAGGGTCTCTAATGGCGGATGTAAGGAGTCCTTTGGTGTCTTTTGGAGTGGACGGGACTACCACCTTGATTCCTGGGATCTGGGTAAAGAGAGCTTCCGTGCTTTCGGAGTGATGCTCGGGTGCACGGATTCCTGCCCCATAAGGCACTCTGATAACCAGCGGAGCAGTAATTCTTCCGCGAGTTCTGTTTCTCAACCTCGCGGCATGACAGATGATATGATTTAGGATGTAATATACAAAGCCCATAAACTGAATTTCAGCAACAGGCCTTAACCCGTTCACTGCCATCCCTAACGCGCCGGCAACAATACCGTTTTCCGAGAGGGGAGTATCTATTACCCTGTTATCACCAAATTCCTCTAACAGTCCGATAGTAGCCCTGAAGACCCCGCCGTTTACCCCAACGTCTTCACCAAGAACGATGACACGGTCATCCCGCTTCATTTCTTCTTTTAACGCCAGGTTAACCGATTCAATTATATTATGAACCGCCATAATAATTGACTATACAGCACGGTAAGTTGCCGCAACCAAAAGGGCTACCGCCCGTTGTCCAACAAAACTTTTAAAAAAAACGAAATAATGTTGCAAGTTTGTAATACAGATTACTAAAATTTATTACAATTATTTACTTGTTTTTATTTTTAAACTTCCAAAAACTAACAACCTATCACTCCTTTAGGCTTTCTTTTAATTCCTCCAACTCCTCTTTAATATGCCATGGCATTTCAGCATATGTATACTTAAAAAAATCTTCTATGTCAGGCGGCGGTTCGGCCTCTGCCTTTTTTACGGCTTCGTCTACCAGATCTTCCGCTTCTTTTCTTGTCTCTTTTTCAAAATTTTTATTCCATATCTGCTTTGATCCCAAATAAGATTTAAATCTTGCGATAGGATCTTTGCCGCGCCATTCATCAATTTCTTTTTCGCTTCTGTAGCGGGACGCATCATCTGCTGTGGTATGATCACCCATGCGATATGTGACTGCTTCAATAAGAGTTGGCCCATCTCCTTTATTTGCTCTGTCAACAGCCTCTTTTGTGACGGCATACACGGCAAGGATGTCATTCCCATCCACCTGGATACCGTTAAAGCCGTATCCTATTGCCTTTTGAGCCAGGGTTTTAGACGCGCTTTGTTTTGTTCTAGGTACGGATATAGCCCACTGGTTGTTAATGCAGAGAAATACAGTTGGGGTTTTAAATACGCCGGCAAAGTTTAGCCCATCATGAAAATCTATTGCTGATGTAGCCCCGTCCCCAAAAGAAATCAGGGTAACTGCTTTCTCTTTTTTCAGTTTTGAAGCCCAGGAAAATCCCATGCCGAGAGATATCTGACTGCCAACAGGGATAGCAATAGGAAACACATTTGTTCCTTCAGGGAATCTGCATCCATTTTCATTTCCCATCCAGTAAAGAAAAATAAGATCCAGGGGAACTCCCATCACAAGCATGGCGCCCATATCCCTGTACACAGGGAACAGCCAATCATTTTTGTTCATGGCAAAGGCAGATCCGATCTGAACCGCCTCATGCCCTTTTAAAGGAGGGTATGTTCCAATTCTCCCTTCCCTTTGCAGGGCGAAAGCCTTCTCATCCGCAATGCGGGATAGAACCATGTATTTGTATATTTCGATTAAATCTTTTTTTTCAATTTTTGGTTCTAACTCGCTGTTGACATTCCCATTTTCATCCAGTATTTGCAGCCTCTTGTTTTTTAAAGGATCGTATTCATCAATAAGCATCTTTAATCCGTAATCAGCTGTTAGTTTTTAGTTGCCTGTTTTTAGACCTTTTTTGCAAAGAATTAATTAATCCTTGGAGCAATTTACCAATCTCAGCAATAGCGCTTTAAGTTTTTCATGGCTTCGCGAGTCTATATACTTTAGGCGTTGCCCTAATTTCATTATAGTTACCACTTCATATTGAGACCTCAAAGCAAAGTACAGAAATTGAATAAATTCTTTTGATGATTTGCATGCGGAATCTTCTGAAATATTTAATGGTATAGATGTCGACGCCCTCCTAAACTGAGGTGTCAAACCATAAAGTTCTTCTTCAGGAAATCCTTTAGTTTTATTATAAACTTCAAGACAGAATTCCATTGCTTTTTACCATACGATTAACTTTTCAAAATTTTAATATTTTGGCTTGTTGATTTTAAATGATGCAATCGTTTTTCATATTTCTAAAAACTAAAAACCAACTACTAACCACTATTTTGTTGGGATAAAATAAACGTCCGTAACTTTAAACTTTGAGTTTCTTAAAAACTTTGTTCTTACATTCATCCCAATTTTTATATCTTTTTCTTCTATACCCATCAGTCTGGACAGGAACAGTGTACCCACACCTTCAAACTCCACGAGGATGAGATTGTATGGGGTTTCTTTTAAAAACGCTTCACTGCCAAAATAACAAGTTGTCCACGTGTGGATTTTACCTGTTAGCGGTAGTTCAAACCATGATGTTTGTTTTCCGCAGTACATACAATGGCTTCTTGGAGTAGCATATTTATATTTACAGGGTTTGCATTCATTCCCCAAAAGTTTTCCCTTTGCAAGTCCGGCAAAAAAAGGCGAGTCCTGCGCGTAAGAATGAATGTAATTTATCTCATAACTGCTTTTTAGAATAATAGGGTCAAGATTAAAAAGAGTTGTCCCTTCTTCTGTCTCCGGCAGCTTGATTTTTTTATTCTTTGCCATATTCTTTATTCATCATTAGACACTAATTTTTTAAAATTTTCGTGTTTTTTTATTTTCCTCATTAGAAAGTCCTTCTTGAGAGGGAACTTATTTAGTAACTTATTTTTTATTGAGCCTTCTCTAAAATCGTCACAGTAACATAAGTGCCTGTTCCGGCATGGCTGTGGATGAGACCTTGCTTTGCATTTTTTACCTGAAGCTTATTATTTCCAAAATGTTTTTTAATTGTTCCCTGCAACTGCCACATGGCGAATACTGCCTGCATAATTCCGGTGGCTCCCACGGGATGACCAGATGCGAGAAGTCCTCCTGACGGGTTAACCGGAATCTTGCATTTCTTAGAAAGTTTCAATCCATATTCGATGCCATCCATAAAAGGAAATCCTTTTTCCACGAACTTCCCTCCTTCACCATATTTACATAAACCAAGGTCTTCATAAGTCTGAATTTCGGAAGACGTGTACGCGTCATGCAGTTCAATAAAATCCAGTTCTTCTATTGGATTTTTTATTCCTGCATGTTCATAAGCAGTTTTTGCAGCCATCCTTCCGGCCCTGAAAGAATGTACGCCGGGATATTTCAACTTTTTGTAATCTTTTTTGTTTTCGTGAGGGAGAAGGATAACATCTCCATGTGGTCTGTCAGCCATTCTCATACAATCCGTTCCTGTTCCAATGCCTTTTATTAAAACAGGATTTTCGCAAACTTTAAAAGCGGTTTCCTCATCTGCTAATATAACAGACGCGGCGCCGTCAGACATGGTACAGCAGTCAAGTCTTGTCAGAGGCCATGCCACCATTGCTGAGCTCCTCACGTCTTTCACGGTAAGCTCCACTGGGTGCTGAGCAAATGGATTATAAAGAGCGTTTTTATGGTTTTTAACAGATACGTATGCCATCTGTTCCGGCGTTGTTCCAAACTCATGCATATGTCTTACAACCATCATCGCGTAATATCCGGAGTAAAAGCCGCCAACCGGGTAATCAAAGTTTGTATCCGAAGCATGGGCAATAAATTCATTTCCTTTCCATGTATTGACCCTACTCATGGTTTCGAAACCTGCCCCAACAACTACCTTCATTCTCCCTGACGCAATTTCCTGGTATGCACTCTGAACACACAAACCGCCGGTAGCTCCTCCACCTTCCACTCTCCTTGAAGGTTTCGGACAGAGTCCTATATAATCCTGAACCATGGCTCCTGACATGAGCTGACGTGTAAAGTGGTCTGAAAAATAAGAGATCACAGAGCCGTCTATCATGGAAGGCTTGAGCTTTGGAACATCGGAAAGGGCATGATCATAAGCTTCCCTGACCATAAACCTGAAATCTTTCTCAGGATTTGCCTTGGAAAACTTTGTTACACCGCCTGATATCAGATAAACTTTTTTCAATTATACCCCTTTCACCGCAAAGACTCAGAGAATACAAAGATTAAATTTAATGCCTCAACATTATTACAGAAAATCTCTTTTTCCAAAACTAAAAAAACCTACCTTGAAAGCAAAACTTAATTTTTTAATTCCCGGCCACTAGAATAACAGCCGACCTATTGATTTGAAAATTTAAATACATGATCAACAAAATTTGAGATTTTAATAGTAGGTTGTTGAAAACTTGACATAATGTATAATTATTATTAACTTTTATGGAGGTAGAAAAATAGAAGAAAAAGAGGAAAGAGGATTGGGGAAAATAATGTATGTGGAGTTTTGCAGGGCAATTGCCTAGGGCATTACCTTTTAGGTCTTTCTGTTTCTCAGCGTCTCTATAATATTTTGCATCTTTAGGTAGGATGTCAAAGACGCTGAAGATTTTGCCTAAAAAAGGGCTATTACCAATGCGATGGGAAGTCTTCTTGACAAAGACATCTTTGTAAAGATTAAACAAAATACAAAAGAGACAATAGAATTTGCTGTTAAGTCCATTAATCGGGAATTAGTGGCACCCTATCGACCCCACCAAGAGTAGGGTATGTGTCTCCCTGCATTTAACTTGACGCTCATTAATTAAATTATTAATGGAGCAGTTGCTAATAACGAAAAGCATGCAAAGGTGTGAGGATCGGCTTTACCTTTTTTCATTGCCAGAAAACACAAATATGACAATAATTAATTATGAGAAAATCGGCGGTAGCAGGAAAATTTTATTCGGATTCACCAACTGAACTTCAGAAAGAAGTCTCAAGTTTCATTAATGTTTCATCCAAAAAACAAAATGCGCTTGGAGCTTTGTCCCCCCATGCCGGGTATGTTTATTCAGGGGCTGTAGCGGGCGCGGTTTTCTCAGCAATAGATCTGCCGAAATCTTTTGTAATTATTGGCCCAAACCATTCAGGAAGAGGTGAAACAGCATCTATTAATTCCAAAGAAGAATGGAAAATGCCGGGCACTATCATAAAAATGAACAGCAGGCTGGCTGAAATTATCAAGTCAAAAAACAATGCGATAAAAGAAGACAGTATCGGACACCGATATGAGCATTCTCTTGAAGTGCAAATACCTTTTATACAGAGTTTCCTTGACGATTTCGATATAGTGCCGATATGTATCCAGCATTTAGACTATTCTACCTGCAAAGAAATGGGAATTGCTATAGCAAGGTCTATTAAAGAATATGGCGAGCCTGTCTTAATAGTCGCTAGCAGTGATATGACACATTATGAATCTCAGAAAAGCGCGGAACAAAAAGACAGGATGGCGATTGATCAAATTATTAAACTTGATCCCAAAGGGCTTTTTGATACTGTCCGGAAACATTCTATCAGCATGTGCGGGTTTATTCCCGCCACAATTATGCTTATCGCCTGTAAGGAACTGGGAGCTGAACGTGCGGAAATGATAAAATACATGACGTCAGGAGATGTCAGCGGAGACTATGATCAGGTTGTGGGATACTCTGGTGTTGTCGTTGTTTAAACTTAAAAGCTGAAAGTCGAAACAGGAAGTCGTAATCAAATAAATCCCACTTGTTAAGTATTATCCCCCCTTAGTCTCCCTTTGAGGGGGGGACTAAAAGGGGAAAATGTTTTTTTCGTTTGTAGTAAAAATAAGGTTTTATTGCTCCCCCTTTTACCGGTTAAGTCAACACACCTCTTCAACGCTTTGAACACCGGGTACTTTTTCTTTTAAAGCCTGTTCTATGCCCACTTTCAGGGTAACCTGAGAACTTGGACATCCGGAACAAGCTCCGGTGAGTTTCAACTTAACGTTACCATCATTAGTTACATCAACTAATTCCACGTTTCCACCATCAGCCATCAGCATAGGCCGAATATCCTCCAATGCTTTTTCTACCTGTTCTTTCATAATAATTTCCTCCTTTAATAAATTATCTAACTCAATACTTTAACATATTTATATATAAGAAAAAATGTTTTTTTACTCTTTATTTGCATAATAATTAATGGAATTACGATGTGATGAAGTTTGGAATTTATACTAGAACTATAGATTATGTGAGAGAGTTATTTGAAAATCTTTCTTTTAAATACGCCCACGAATGGAAAAAAGAAGATCACTCTTGAAAGATTATTGGGTTTTTGCCTATATACATTGATCTCCCTCCAACATTGTACAACCCTCAGAGTGATGATTTTTCTATGCCGTCAGTTGGAGAGGAGCGAAAACTGATGGCACAGGTTCAAACGTTCCTGGTGCTGGAGATAGATATCCCGGTGAGTTGTGAGGTCTGATAATATTACATTCTATGCGTCACTCTTCAATCAATACTTTTGCTTCAGCCATAATCTCAAAAATCTCACCATTTAAGAGCTCATCCCGAAGCTTTCTTGTAATTTGCTCTGCTCGAAAACGCTTTTTTCCTATAAACTTGCGCGCTTTCTCTTAATGTTTTTTATCACAATACTAACTTTAAAGGTTGTTCAATTTTCAAGGGGTATGGCCATCTTTTTTCTCCAAAATTAAATCCAGTTATTTCCATAAATCCTGCCAAAAAAATACCTGCTTTATCCCTCAGAAAACAAATATATTTTTTTCTATTTTTTTGTTGACAAGGTATTGAAGATATGGAATTATGTGTCTTAAAATGTATTAAAGTGTTTTATAGTGTCATAAAAATAGTAAATTTCTATGTTTACTGGCAATTACACATTGAATCTGGATTCCAAGGGCAGGATGAATATCCCTGCTAAATATAAGGAAGTTCTGGAAACGAAATATAACGATGTACTGTTTATAACCACTAAATCCAACTGTCTTACGGCTTATCCGCAGTCTGTGTGGGATGTCCTTGTAAACCAGGTAAGACAGCTTTCTTCTTTAAAAAAGGAAGTGAGTGAATTTAAACGGCTTTTTTTAGGCTCGGCACAAGAAGTTACTATTAAACACGGCCGTATTCTTATTCCGGCTAACCTCAGAAGCCATGCCGGCATTGCTAAAGCAGCAGTTCTTGTTGGAGTGGATGACACATTTGAGATATGGAGCAAGGATAGCTGGATTGAGTTTTTCCAGGATAGACAGGAAAGTTTGGATGACTTAGGGGATAAGCTTGCTGATCTTGGTGACAAACTTCCCAACATTTAACAGGGTGTGTTAATGAAGAAAATGCACCTGGCTGTGTTAACAGGAGAGATTTTGGAAATGCTCCAGGTCAAAAAACACGGTATCTATCTGGATGGTACCCTTGGCGATGGCAGCCATGCTGAGCAAATCCTTTCCCGAATGGATCCCGAGGGAATATTAGTTGCTTTTGAACAGGATAAAGATTCTATTTCTTTCGCTCAAAAGCGGCTCCAGCCTTTTAAATCCCAAACGAAAATATTTCACGACAATTTTAAGAACGCAAGGAAAGTTCTTATTAAAGAAAAGATCGGACTTTTGAATGGAATTTTATTAGACCTGGGGTTCTCGTCACGACAACTGGAAAACCCAGAAAGGGGATTCAGCTTTGCTTCAGATGCTTTTTTGGATATGAGAATGGACCAAAGAACCAAAACTACTGCTTTTGACCTAATAAATAATTCTTCGGAAAATGAGCTAATAACTATTTTTAAGGAGTTTGGCGAAGAAAGATGGGCAAAGAGGATCGCCAGAGCCATTATAAGTACAAGGAAAATACAACCCATACGAACCACAGGTGAGTTGAGCAAGTTAATTCTTTCCACGGTTCCGGCAAAATCAAAAAAATACAAAATTCATCCGGCGACAAGGGTATTTCAAGCATTGAGAATTGCTGTTAACAATGAATTGGAAGCTTTATCTACTATTTTAGATGATGGTATTGAGTGCCTTAAACCGTCCGGCAGGTTTTGCGTTATTTCCTTTCATTCACTTGAAGACCGCCTGGTAAAGACGAGGTTTCGTCAACTTGAGAAGGGTTGTATCTGTCCGCCAGATATACCGCAATGTGTGTGCGGCAGGAAAGGCGTGTTAAAGGTAATAACGAAAAAGCCGATTGTGCCGACGGAAGATGAAGTAAAGAAGAACCCGAGAGCAAGAAGCGCAAAACTGAGAGTAGCGGAGAAAATAGGTTGACAGTTGTAAGAGTTAGGAGATCGGCAGCAATTGAAAAAGCTATTTTTACCATGATCCTTGAGAACTGAATCCTGAAAACTGACTTCATATGTTTATTAAATTTTATAAAAAATTAAAGGGGAAAAGATATAACCCGGGGCAGAGAAAGAAAATCCGCAAGGTGCAAGCTTATGCGAGCTTTTTGATAGCATTTAGTTTAATTGGGTCAGGCATTTTTTTTTATAGTTGGCCGAGAGTGAGACTTGTAACCATGACCTATGACTATAACAAGCTGCGGGCAAAGGAAAATGAGCTGATCCATTTAAACAGGATGCTGAAACTGGAACTGGCGTCCATTAAGTCTTTAAAAAAAGTTGAAAAGATAGCAATAGAAAAGATGGGAATGATTGAGCCGAAAGACGAAGACATTATTTTTATAAAGGTGAAAAATTGAGCCGGGACAAGAAAATTAAAATAAAAAGTATGTTCATTTTTATCTTTTTCGTTTTAAGCGGCATTGGAATTATTACGAAACTGTATCATCTGCAAATAAAAGACCACGAACGCTTTGATGAAAGAGCGCTCAATCAATATGAAGGCAAGGTTTATAAGTATGCGAACAGGGGAAATATCTTTGATCGCAATATGCGGCCGCTTGCCGTTAATGTAAAGGTAAAATCCGTTTATGCCCACCCTGATAAAATCCAAAACCACATGAGGACTGCCGGAACGGTATCATCCATCCTCGATTTGCCGAAAATAGAGATCAGAAAGAAATTAAAACAGAAATTACCATTTGTTTATATAAAAAGGAAAATTAATCCTGATGAATACAATAAATTAAAAAACAAAAATTTGTCCGGCATTCATTTCTCCACGGAATATAAAAGGTTCTATCCAAAAATGGAATTAGCCTCAAAGACCATCGGGTTTGCGGGCATGGATAACCAAGGTTTGAGCGGAATTGAATATTATTTTGATGATTATTTGTCCAATGGTGGTAAATGGGTACGTTTTAAGAAAGACAGACGCGGGCGAAGCGTTGATTTAGTCGGGAATGAAACTGATTACTTACCAGAAGGAAGTAATATCGTTCTTAGCATTGACGAAGTTCTCCAATATCATGCCTTGAAAGCAGTTCAGAAAAAAGTAATTGAAACAAAGGCCAAAAGAGGTATTGCCATAGTTATGGAGCCGAACACCGGGGAAGTCCTTGCTATGGCTGAGTATCCTTCCTTTAACGCGAATTTATCCAAAAGGTATACTTTGCAGCAGAGGAAAAACAGGGCGGTTTCAGATGCCTTTGAGCCGGGGTCTACTTTCAAACTTATCCTTGCTTCTGCCGCGTTAGAAGAAAAAATTGCACAACCCAAAGATATCTTTTTTTGTGAAGATGGTGTTTTTGATATAGGCGGAATTGTCATACATGAGGCCAATAGGAAAAAATACCGCTGGCTGACCCTTACGGAAATTATCACCAAATCAAGCAATATAGGGTCTGTAAAAATAGCCCGGCATCTGGGTGAAAGCAAGTTTTACGAATATATTAAAAAGTTTGGGTTTGGTGAAATAACAGGTATCAATCTGCCGGGCGAAGCAACCGGGATAACGAGAGACCTTTCTCAATGGAAAAAAGTTTCTTTAGGTTCTATTTCGATTGGACATGAAATTTCTACCACTCCTCTTCAACTGGTCACAGCCGTCTCAGCCATCGCAAATGGCGGTTATCTAATGAAGCCGACGATTGTTAAGCAGGCTGTTCATGAAGGCAAGATTATCAAAAGTTTCTCTCCGGAAATAGTAAGAGAAGTTCTTTCCCAGAAGACGGTTCAAGCCATGAAAGAGATTTTAACCCAGGCTGTTAATTATGGAACAGGTAAAAAAGCATCCATCCCTGGTTATTTGGTGGGAGGAAAAACAGGAACAGCGCAGAAAATTGATCCTGATACGAAAAAATATTCTGCCAATAACTATGTAGCCTCTTTTGTCGGATTTGTTCCTGTTGAAAACCCGAAGCTGACAATCCTCGTGATGATAGATGAACCCCGCGGTATTCACTGGGGCGGCATTGTTGCTGCACCTGTTTTCAGGGAAATTGCTAAAAAAGCGCTTAGACACTTAAACGTACCTTCAGAAATGAATCGTATTTATACTTTGCCGACCAAAAGCAATAAAAGCAATAAAAGCAATAAAGGCAATAAAAGCAATCACAGTATATTAAACGCGGGTTTAATGACAAATTTTTTTCACGATAACATTAATTTGAATATTAGAAAAAATGTCGATAAATTTTTAAGCCGGGTTATTACCGGATTAAAAAATCATTATTGGGAAAAAGATAAAAATGCCTGATGACAGATGACTAATGGCTAAACTGCGTCAATTATTAAAGGAAGTAGAAATGATAGAAAACGTTGGAAATTTAGATGTAAATATAAGCGGAATAGAATATAACTCACAAAATGTCAATAGGGGTTCAGTTTTTGTCGCCATAAAAGGATTTCAGCGGAATGGCACTGAGTTTATAGAAGAAGCTGTTGAGAAGGGGGCGGTTGGCGTAGTGTTGGAGGAAGGCACTGCAATGCTAAATAGAATAGGTGCCAAAACCGGTGTGGTGGTAGTGAAAAACAGCCGTAAAGCCCTGGCTTCTTTGTCAGCGGATTTTTTTGGTAATCCGAGCCGGGAGTTGGATGTTGTAGGAATTACAGGAACAAATGGAAAGACCACAACAGCTTATCTTCTGGAATCCATTCTGCAATCAGCCGGCAGGAAAACAGGGATTATAGGAACTATTAATTACCGTTTTGACGGGAAAGTAAAACCTGCCGTACAAACAACTCCTGAATCGTTAGATCTGCAAAAAATGTTTCGTGAAATGGCGGATGGCAAAGTTGACAACTGTATTTTAGAAGTTTCCTCTCATTCATTAACACTTGACCGGGTTTATAAAACCGACTTTTCAGTCGGTATTTTTACAAACCTGACTCAGGATCATCTCGACTTTCACCTTACGGAAGAAGATTACTTTAAGGCAAAAGAGAAACTGTTTTTGGAATATAGCCTGAAAAAAGCTGTGGTTAATGTTGATGACCCTTATGGAAAAATGATTTCTAAAAAGACTTCCGCGGAAACGATTACGATAGGCATAATTGAAAAAAGTGACGTACACACTCGGAATATAGAAACATCAATTAACGGGATACAGTTTACGGCTAAAACGCCTAAAGGTGAAGTACAGATAGTGTCCGGCCTTATGGGCCGTCATAATGTCTACAATATCTTATGTGCGATAGGAACGGGACTTGCCCTAGATATTTCTCTTGAAGAAATTAAAAGAGGTATCGGTAGTCTGCAAAATGTTCCGGGCAGGCTTGAAAAGATAGATGAGGGGCAAAGTTTTTCAGTGGTAGTGGATTATGCGCACACAGAAGATGCGCTGAAAAATTTGCTGAAAGCGGTAAGGGAACTTACAAAAAAAAGGTTAATTTTGGTCTTTGGTTGTGGAGGAAACCGCGATAAAGGTAAAAGGCAAAAGATGGGAAAGGTTGCCGGTGAATACAGTGACTACACCATTATAACTTCGGATAACCCTCGAAACGAAGAACCTGCTTCTATAGCTTCTGAAATAGAGCAGGGAATAAAAAAAGTGGCTGGCAGCGGTAAATATTCCTTAATTCTGGACCGGATGAAGGCAATCAGGCAAGCCATTAATCTGGCTGGAGAAGAAGATTTTGTAGTGATAGCAGGCAAGGGTCATGAGAATTATCAGCTATTTAAAGACCGTCGAATTCACTTTGATGACTTCGAAACTGTAAGAAAACTAATAAAGGAAAAATTATCAATGATAAATTAGCACCCCCCTTAATCCCCGCGAGAAGGGATTTGACAGCTTCAATCCCTTCAGGTAAGGAGGTAAGGGGGGTGTCATTATCTATAAGAAAGAAATGTAAAACAACGATGGATAGGCTTATTTACGCATACTCGTTGTAAAGTTTATAAATGAGAATGTTACGAGTTGTTAATTGCAAACTGAATACTTTAAAAAATATGAAACCTGAGATCTAAAATTATAAATTGCTTATGCTCTATCATCTTTTATATCCATTGCGTGAAAGTTTTTCGGTGTTCAATGTCTTTAAATATATTACTTTTCGTTCTGTTTACGCGGGACTTACGGCAATGATAATCAGTATTTTAATGGGTGTATTTTTTATCAAATTGCTTTCCAAGCACCAAATAGGCGAAACCATTCGTGAAATAGGTCCAGAATCCCACCGTTCTAAAGAAGGCACTCCAACAATGGGTGGGATTTTAATCCTGGCAGCTACTTTCATTTCTGTTCTGCTCTGGGGAAATTTGCTGAACCAGTATATATGGGTTCTTTTGCTTTCCATGTTGAGTTTTGGTTTGTTAGGGCTGACAGATGACTATATCAAGGTTATTTTGAAAAAAAAAGATGGGATCAATGTTTCTTTAAAACTTATGATACAGGCTGCTATCGGACTTTGCATTGCGCTCTATGTTGTTTTCTTGGATGCAGATAGGTCTGCTTACGCGACATATTTAGAAGTGCCTTTTTTTAAAAATGTAGTGCCAGACCTGGGGTTGTTTTACATTTTATTTATTGTTCTGGTCATTGTAGGAGCGTCTAATGCCGTGAATCTGACTGATGGATTAGACGGTCTGGCAATAGGACCAATTATCGTTGCTACATTTTCTTTTATGATACTGACTTATGTTACCGGCCATATTAAATTTTCAGACTATTTAAACATTCAATACATAGGCAGTGTCGGGGAGTTATCCGTTTTTTGTGGAGCTTTAATCGGAGCGGGATTAGGGTTTCTCTGGTTTAATTCCTATCCGGCTCAGATTTTTATGGGGGATGTTGGTTCTTTGGCTATGGGAGGTGCGTTAGGGACTCTGGCGGTTTTATCCAAGCACGAGCTTTTGTTGGTTATTGTCGGCGGGTTGTTTGTTATCGAAGCTCTATCAGTCATATTGCAGGTATCATATTTCAAAATATCAGGTGGAAAAAGGATATTTAAAATGGCGCCGCTTCATCATCATTTTGAAAAAAAGGGGTGGTCAGAACCGAAAGTAACTATACGGTTCTGGATTGTTGCCGTCATATTGGCATTGTTAAGCTTAAGCACACTTAAAATCAGGTAATGAATGAATTTTGAAGATAAGAATGTTCTGGTGGCTGGTATCGCCAGAACAGGAATAGCAGCGTCTAACCTTCTCGCAAGAAATAAAGCCGGTGTAACAGCGGCAGATGATAAAAAGGAAGAGGATTTGAAAGAAAACCTGGAAAAACTGGACAAAAGAGTACAAATTCAAACGGGGGGAATTAAAACAGGTGATATTAGTGATTTTGATCTAATAGTTGTAAGTCCAGGTATTGATATGCGAAATCCTTTATTCAAAAAAGCTGTAGAAAAAGGCATACCCGTCTGGAGCGAGATCGAACTTGCTTCACGGTTTATTAAAAAGCCCGTTATTGCCATAACAGGGACTAACGGAAAAACAACTTCTACCAGCATGATTGGCAATATACTGCAAGACAACGGAGAAAAAATTTATGTAGGAGGAAATATCGGATTTCCTTTGTCGAATATTGCGGATCAGGCGTCGCAATACAGCTATATTATCCTGGAGGTTAGTTCTTTTCAATTGGAATGGGTTTATCAATTTAAACCGTTTATCAGCGCCATTTTAAATATTACTGAAGATCACCTCGACCGACATCTTGATTTCAATGAGTACGTCTCTTTAAAAAAAAGAATATATCAAAAGCAGACGGAAGAAAATTATCTGGTTTTGAACGAAGACGATCCTGCTACTGCAGGCATTGAGCCGGAAAATAAAATTCACAAGCTGTTATTCAGCCGGATTCGTGAAGTTGAAGATGGCGCGTTCTTAAGAAAAGACAACATTGTAATCCGCCTGCACGGTGAAGAAAAAGTGGTAGGCCCTGTCAGTAAGCTGAAAGTTAAAGGAATTCACAATATTGAGAATGGTTTAGCTTCCGCCCTGATTGGAGCACTCTGCAAGGTACAAGCGGAAACTGTAATGGATTCTCTATCTCATTTTTGTGGCATTGATCATCGTATGGAGTTTATCAGAGAAATAAATGGAGTTAGGTTTATTAATGATTCCAAGGGTACCAATACGGGGGCAACAATGAAATCCATAGAAAGTTTTAATTGTCCCGTTATTCTAATTGCCGGAGGAAAAGATAAGGGAGGAGATTACGGATCCCTGGGTGAATTAATAAAGAAGAAAGTTAAATTCTCAATTTTAATAGGGGAAAGCAAAATAAAAATTCGGTCAGCTTTAAAAGATTACAATAACGTTGAAGATGCAGCGACTTTAGAAGACGCAGTAAAAAAGGCTTCTTCTAAAGCAATGGCTGGAGATGTAATTATTTTGTCACCAGCCTGCTCTTCTTTTGACATGTTCAGAGACTATGAAGATCGTGGAAATGTTTTTAAAAAAGCTGTTTTAAGTTTACCGGGAAATAATAATTAGTGTTTAAACGAAATCTCCATTTTCCTATTATTTCGAGCGGAGCGAGAAAATTTAGGTGAGTGAAAGTGTTTAGCGAGCGAATTTAAAAAAAATTATACTCTACACTGAAAATTCTCAGTAGCTTGCTACGGGAAGCTTCAATGTGGCTAAAATTTAATAATAGGATGGATATGAGGACTTCAGAAAATCGATACGACCCTGTAATTTTTATATCAGTTATTCTTTTAATCGGTTTAGGGCTAATAATGGTTTACAGTTCCAGCGCCGCGATTGCATACCAAAAATTTAATGATCCTTACTACTTCTTAAAACGACAGATTTTCCAGGTCATTATCGGCGGGGTTTTAATGGTTTTTTTTATGTGCTTAGACTATCATACTATTCAAAAGTTTACTTACCCAGCTCTCATTATAACCATGTTTCTTCTTATTCTGGTTTTGTTCCCGCAGTTTGGGAAAAAAGTAGGCGGGGCTCAGCGCTGGTTACATATAGGAAGCTTCTCTTTTCAACCGTCAGAACTGGCTAAATTTACCTTAATCCTTTATGTGGTTCATTCTCTTGTTAAAAAACAGGAGAGGATAGAAGATTTCTTTTACGGGTATTTACCTAACCTGCTTGTCCTAGGCTTTTTCTCTATTTTATTTCTTTTTCAACCTGACCTGGGGACAACCGTGGTTTTAATTGCAGTAGTTTTTATTCTTTTTTTTATTGCCGGCATAAAATTCAATTATCTCTTTTATTCAGTTGTGATGCTTTTGCCGGCCATCTGCTGGGTTATTTTAAGTTCAGAATATCAGAAGAACAGAATCATTTCATTTTTAGATCCTGAAAAGGACCCCCTTGGAAAAGGGTATCAGATTATTCAATCTTTTATGGCCTTTAGCCGCGGGAATGCATTCGGTATTGGGCTGGGTGAAGGCAGGCAAAAGTTGTTCTTTCTTCCTGAACCTCATACTGACTTTATTTTTTCCATCATTGGTGAGGAGTTGGGATTTGCCGGAACAGTTATTGTTGTCATGCTGTTTTTAGCCATTATTTGGCGGGGAATCCAGACTGCGATAAAATCTTCGGATCTATATGGAAAATTTTTGTCCTTGGGATTAACTTCTCTGATTGGTGTTCAGGCCATGGTAAACCTGGCTGTGGCAGTGGGGCTTCTCCCTACTAAAGGACTAACTTTGCCATTTGTCAGTATGGGAGGCTCCTCCCTGGTGGTTTCGATGATCTGCGCTGGAGTTTTATTGAATATATCTAAAAAGATAGGGGTCAGAAATCAGTCCTCAGTAGCGAGGGTGAGAAGAGTTGTACAGACACAAAGAGCGTAAAAAAACATCAAAAAATAAACTTTATGAAAATTATCATAGTCGGGGGGGGAACAGGAGGTCATCTTTTCCCGGGGATAGCAATTGCACGGGAGTTTCAAAAGAGGAACCCGAAAATAAAAATTCTATTTGTGGGAACTCGTAAAGGAATTGAATTTAAAGTGTTGCCAAAAGAAAAATTAGAACTAAAAACAATATTGTCCAGCGGGCTGAAAGGGAAAATATCCTGGCGTACACTGATAGCTCTTGTAGAAATGCCAATAGCGCTTTTACAGTCTCTTTTGGTTCTTATTAATTTCAGGCCAAAGCTTGTTCTGGGTGTTGGTGGATACGTAACAGGTCCTTTTGTTTTAATGGCATGGTTATTAAGGATACCTACTGCTATACAAGAGCAAAACTCAATGCCTGGAATGACAAATCGTATTTTAGGAAAAATTGTGGACAAAATATTTGTCACATTTGAGAAATCAAAAAAACACTTCCCTGAAAAAAAAGTGGAAGTAACCGGAAATCCTATTCGGGAGGAATATTATGAAGCTAAAGATAGAACAAAGGAATCACGGTTTAATGTCCTTATTTTTGGCGGGAGTAAAGGCGCAAGTAGTATTAACCGCGCTATGGTTGAAGCTCTTGATTTTCTGTCAGAAGATAAAAATTCGATACACTTTATTCACCAGACAGGTGAGGAACAGTTTAAAACTGTACAAGCAAGATACAGGTCAAAAAATATTTCCGCTGAGGTAAACCAGTTTATTTACAATATGGCTGATGTTTACCGAAGATCGAATTTGGTTATATGCAGGGCAGGAGCATCAACCATTGCCGAGTTAGCGGCCAGCGGACGAGCAGCTATTTTAGCTCCTTATCCCTTTGCGGCAAATAACCATCAGCAATTGAACGCGGAATACCTTGTAGATAATGGCGCGGCGGTTATGGTGAAGGATTCCGATTTGTCCGGAAAGAAATTAGCAGAACTAATTAAAAAACTGATGGATCAGCCGAATCTGCTGCGTGAAATGGAAAAAAAAAGTGCCAGAATGGCTAAGAAAGATGCAGAGAAAAAAATTGTAGATCAGTGTTATAAACTTGCATTTAGTAATATTTCATTGCAGAGAATGCATGGTTTGGCAGGCTTATCGTGACATGTTATGTCTCTGTACTCAAATTTAAAAAATTGTGTTTTTTTGGCACAATTTATGTTAGTAGACCGGGCGGCAGCTCATTTGGTTGCGCTTCCCTGGCTGTTCTGTGACAGCAATTATTTGTCATCCTGAGCTTGTCGAAGGGATAGCGTTTTTGTGGTGAGTCTATATCTAAAATGTTTAGAAAAACGCAGCACATTCATTTTGTTGGAATTGGAGGAGCGGGCATGAGCGGCATAGCCGAACTTTTGATTAACTTTGGTTATAACGTAAGTGGTTCTGATATTGCCGTTTCTGAAACAACGGAGCGTCTCTCCAGACTTGGAGCTAAAATTTCCATTGGGCATGATGCAAAAAATTTAAATAACGCCGAGGTGTTAGTGATTTCAGCAGCAATTGATCAAAATAATGTTGAAGTAGTGGAAGCCAGGACGCAAAAAATTCCTGTAATTCCGAGGGCGGAAATGCTGGCGGAATTGATGCGACTTAAATATGGAATTGCAATAGGAGGAACACATGGAAAAACCACCACAACCTCAATGGTTTTTGCTGTTCTTGCCGGAGGAAATCTGGATCCTACATCTGTAATCGGTGGAAAACTGGAAAGCATGGATACCGGAGCAAAACTCGGGAAAGGGGATTTTCTGGTTGCTGAGGCTGATGAAAGTGACGGCTCTTTTTTGAAATTGTCTCCCACTATTGCAGTTGTAACTTCGTTAGATAACGATCATCTCGAATTTTACACAAACATGGATGAAACAAAATCCGCATTCTTGAAATTTATAAATCATATTCCATTTTACGGGGTATCAATACTCTGCCTGGATGATGAAAACATTCAAGCACTGATTCCAAAGATAGAAAAACGATTTATTACTTACGGCCTTAAAGGACAGGCTGATTATACGGCAAAAAACATCCAGATGTCAGAGGAGATAACCAGTTATTTTGTCGATTATCATAGCAAAAATTTAGGAAAAATTAATATTAAAATGCCGGGAATTCACAATGTACTAAATTCCTTAGCAGCAGTAGTTGTGGGGCTGGAACTGGATATTCCATTCGAATCCATTGCGCAATCTCAGAGCGAATTTAGCGGGATTGAAAGACGGTTTCAGATAAAAAGCACTAAAAAGGATGTTTTAGTTGTTGATGATTACGGCCATCATCCAACGGAGATAAAAACAACTTTGAAAACTCTGCGGGAAATCTACAAAGAAAAAAGGATAATCGTAGTTTTCCAGCCACACCGCTATACGCGGACCCAATTATTATTGAATGATTTTTTTACTTCCTTTTATGACGCGGATCTTCTAATTATAGCACCTATTTATCCGGCGAGCGAAAAACCTATAAAGGGGATTAAGTCAAGTCTCATTTGTCAAGGAGTAAAGGATCACGGGCAAAAAGATGTTCTGCTGTTGGAAGATAAGCAGGAGATAGTCGATTATCTTTTACATAACACAAAAGCCAATGATGTGGTTTTAACACTTGGGGCGGGAGATATTTGGAAAGTTGGAAATGAGTTTATCGACACATTATAAAGAAACAGAAATGTTATCTGTGAAACTTATGACTTCAATAAAAGACCTATTGAACGATGTTGATGGGGAAAAGAGGTATAAAGAACCTCTTTCCCTGCATACTTCATTCAGGGTAGGAGGAAATGCAGATGTTCTCTTCTTCCCGAAAGATGAAGCTTCGTTAGTTTTGGCGGTGAGAATTTCCAATGAAAACGATGTTCCAATTTTTATTCTTGGAAACGGCTCTAACCTTCTTGTTCGTGATGGCGGAATTCAGGGGATGGTAATTTCTTTAAAAAAAATGGAAGGGAATATTGAGATTAATCCAGGAACACACGAAACATTTTTGGTTGTATCTCCTGCGGGAACCTCAATGCCGGCCCTTGTTCGTTATGCCGTTGATAAAGGTTTGGAAGGTTTAGAAACGCTCATAGGTGTACCGGGTACATTGGGTGGTGCGTTAAAAATGAAT
This sequence comes from uncultured Nitrospirota bacterium, assembly GCA_913051775.1. Classification (GTDB taxonomy): domain Bacteria; phylum Nitrospinota; class Nitrospinia; order CAJXCL01; family CAJXCL01; genus CAJXCL01. Next base: position 82,427 of record CAJXCL010000001.1, read on the forward strand.
GCAGGGGCTCAAGGAAAAGACATAGGGGATATCTTTCACTCTGTAAGGATGCTGAATATGAAAGGCGAAGTAAAGGAGTTTATGAAAAATGAAGTACGCTTTCATTACAGGGGAACAGAATTTCCGGAAAAAGGAATTTTCCTGGAGGCAATATTAGAATTGAAAAAAGGTAATAAAGACGCTCTTTCACAAAAGGTGAAGATACTGCTGGAAAAGAGAAACACCAGTCAGCCGATTACACAAAAAGGGGCCGGTTCAATCTTTAAAAATCCGAAAGGCCATTACGCAGGACAATTAATTGAAGAAGCCGGGCTGAAAAGCTTCTCTATTGGAGACGCCGAAGTATCTCCTAAACACGCTAATTTTATTATTAATAGAGGTAAAGCAAAAGCGAGAGATATTGAGGAACTGATAAAGGTAATACAGGAAAAAGTGATGGTTAAAGCAGGTATATCTTTAAAACCAGAAATCGAAATTGCAGGAGAACGCTAAAATTATAAAAAAACGACGATATTTAAAGCGATCTCAAGACACAATGCGTTTGTCATTGGAAAAGCGAGAACTGTTTGTAAACGGCGTAAAGCAGATTTTAAAAACTGCTCTCATGTTGTTTTTTACATTTGCACTAATTTTAAGTGGATATTATCTTTACTACCAAGCTACGACATTGGCTAATTTTCAAATTTCAAATTTTGAAATAAAAGGTAACTCTTTTTTAGAAAAGAGCAAGGTAATGCAATTGGCAAAACAAAGCGTTCTTGGACAGAATATCTTTCAAGCAAATATCCAGCTTGTACCAGATCGATTAAGGGATAATCCATGGATTGAAACGGCTGAAGTCAGCAGAAAAATGCCTGACAGCCTGCAAGTAAAAATTAAAGAACGAATCCCCTTTGCAAAAATTGAAATGACTGATGGGAAGACTTTTTTGATAGACAGGAAAGCCTTCCTGATAAAAGAAATTGAAAGTCATGAATACCAGATTCTCCCTGCAATGCAATTAAATGATGATACTTATTATGAGATTGGCAATTCTTTACAATCAGAGGAAATAAAAAACTGCATCAAGTTTATTGAAAAAATATTAAGTGTTAAAAACTCGGATCAAGTTATTAATTTTACTTCATTAACCATGGAAGAAGGGGGTAGGTATACTTTAAAAACACCTTCTACTTCTGTCCGGCTATCCGAAGAAAGTTTGAAGGAAAATCTGGACAAGTTGAGGAAAGCATCAAAAATAATTCATCAAGAAGGCTTGAAAATAAAATCCATCGACCTGACATTTGATGATCAGGTTGTTTTAGAACTTCTGTAAGCATTCAGTGGTCAGCTGTAAGAGATCAGGAGTGCAAGTAGAAAAATAAGTTCAGTGTGAAAATATTTTGTATTTTTTAAGGTTTTTCAATTTTTAAATATTGTATCAGAAAGCTGACGGCTTATGGCTGAACGCTTGCGCTCTATCTTTGTAAGGAGGATTAAATATGGCAAAGCCGAGTAACGTGATTGCCGGGCTTGACATTGGTACTACTAAAATTTGCTGCATTATAGGCGAAATAAATGATAAAGGGGAGCTTGATGTTATCGGCATAGGGAGTCACCCTTCCAAAGGATTGAGGAAAGGCGTAGTTATAAATATTGAAAGCACTGTAGACTCTATCAAGAGTGCTGTTGAAGAAGCTGAATTAATGTCCGGTTCGGAAATTGATTCTGTCTATGTTGGAATTGCCGGCGGGCATATAAAAGGTTTTAATAGCCACGGTGTTTTAGCTGTAAAAGATAAAGAAATAGTTGAGGCAGATATAAGCCGAGTTATAGATGCCGCTAAAGCGGTTGCCATACCCATGGACAGGGAGGTAATACATGTAATTCCACAAGAGTATATTGTGGATGATCAGGATGGCATAAAAACTCCCCTTGGAATGTCGGGGGTACGACTTGAAGCTAAAGTCCATATCGTAACTGGTGCGGTTACTTCCGCTCAAAATATAGTAAAAAGCGTAACCAGGGCAGGGCTTCAGGTAAATGATATTGTTTTGGAACAACTTGCTTCAAGCAAATCGGTTCTGAGTAGTGACGAAAAAGAACTGGGTGTGGCTATGATTGATATTGGCGGAGGAACTTCCGACCTTGCTATTTTCTTCCAGGAGGCCATCAAACACACTTATGTTCTGGCTATTGGAGGAAATCATGTAACAAATGATATTGCCATTGGACTTAGAACCCCCGTATTTGAAGCTGAAAGAATCAAAAAGGAATATGGGTGCGCGCTGACATCCCTTATAAACGGAAATGAAACTATAGAGGTTCCATCAGTTGGAGATAGGGAAAACAGAGTTTTGTCTCGCCGTCTCCTGAGTGAAATTATAGAACCAAGATTGGATGAGTTATTTACTTTGGTAAAAATGGAAATAGGTCAAAGCGGGCATAAAGATTTAATAACCTCTGGAATTGTCCTCACAGGTGGATCATCAATTTTGAAAGGAATAGTAGAAGCGGCAGAAAAGATTTTTAAGCTGCCAGTTCGCAGAGGAATGCCTAAATCTATAGGTGGATTAGTCGATGTAGTCAATAGCCCAATGTATGCGACAGCCGTTGGATTACTCTTTTACGGCATGGAAAAAATCAAAACAGGAGAAATACCAAACCTGACTGGCACGAAAGTTTTCGATAGGGTTTTTAACCGTATGAAAGAGTGGATAGAGGAGTATTTTTAGGCTAGTTTTCGGCTGTCAGGAAAAAGAAAGTTGCAATGGACTGATATCTGGAATTTTTAACTATTTTATTAACTTTTTTAAAAGGAGGGAGTATTTATGATCGAATTGGCAAAAGAAAATACAAGTGGAGCGAACATTAAGGTAATTGGTGTTGGAGGTGGAGGCAGCAACGCCATTGGAACAATGATTGCGTCCAGGATGAAAGGAGTTGAGTTTATCGTTGCAAATACAGATATTCAGGCATTACAAGCTGTTCCGACTCCCAGCAAACTGCAATTAGGGGTAAACCTCACAAAAGGCCTTGGCGCTGGTTCTGATCCTGAAATGGGAAGGCAGGCCGCATTAGAAAATTCTGAAGAAATCGGTGGGATGTTTGAAGATGCCGATATGGTTTTTGTAACTGCTGGGATGGGAGGAGGAACAGGCACGGGAGCAGCTCCTGTTATCGCGCAGCTGGCTAAAGAAAAAGGTGCGTTAACTGTAGGAGTTGTTACTAAACCGTTTCATTTTGAAGGTAAGAAAAGAATGTCTCAGGCCGAAATGGGGTTAATGGAGTTAAGAAGTTCGGTGGATACATTAATTACTATTCCCAACCAAAGATTGCTGGGTGTGGTTGGCAGGCATGCCGGAATAGGAGATGCTTTTAAAACGGCTGATAACGTCCTCAAGCAGGCAGTAAAAGGTATCTCGGATTTAATACTGACACCCGGTCTGATTAACCTTGACTTCGCAGATGTAAAAACAATTATGAGCGTAGGTGGCATGGCCATCATGGGAAGCGGCTCCGCAGAAGGTGATGACCGCGCGATAGAGGCAGCACAAAATGCTATCTCCAGTCCTTTATTAGAAGATACTAGTATCGAGGGAGCAAAAGGGGTCTTAATTAATATTACCGGTGGACAGGATATGTCGCTTTTTGAAATAGACGAGGCATCGACATTAATTCAGGAAAAAGCGCATCAAGACGCTCACATTATTTTTGGAGCTGTGGTCGATGAAAAGATGAAAAAAGAACTTCGCGTAACTGTAATAGCAACCGGATTTGAAGACAAAGATGCTGAAATAAAAAACGAGATTGAAAAAATCACGCGTGGTTTAAAACCGAATGTCTATGACATCCCAACTCATGTGAGGTTGAACAAAAATAACAAACCGAAAGTGAAGCCGGTTAATCAAGATTTTATGTTTATGGATGAAGCAATTGATACACCAACTTTTTTAAGAAGAGCTGCTGATTAATAAAAAATAAACGATAACTCTTCTTTGTTAATAGAAAAATAGTAGAGTTTATTGCGAATAACTATTTACTAAAATGAAATTTTGCTCTCTACCGACTAACTTTAATTGGAGGATAAATCAAAAAATGGGAGGTGTTACTCTTAAAAAATTTGAGAAAAATAAAAATGTTAAATTTTTAAAGTTCGAAACTTTTCAAGAGGTCTCTGATTTTATTCAGAATGAATTGAAAAGTTTGAAAAAGTTTAGCTTCAGTTGTTCATCCAAGAAAAATGGAATGGGCACTATTACATACTATAAATTGAAGGATAAAAATATTACTTATGAAATCAAAAATAAAATATCCTTTTTAAAGAAAAACATGATAACTATTGGAGAAATTTAGCTAAATAAATAGTCTAAATATTTCATTTTTTATTAATTTATACGCTGGGAAAGCATTAAATGTTTTTATAAGGTTTTGGTATAGGACTTTAAAGGCTAAGGAAAGGTGGAAAATGCGTATGGTATATAAATGATCAATGCAAAAAGCTTTTTTAAAAAATATTTAAGTCTTAAATGTTAATTTTATTCAAACACTTTCAAAATGGTGCAGGCTGATTTCTCCAGCAGATCTTCACCATTCACAATCACGTTAGCGTATACTCTTGTTGGTTTAATGAATTTATTAAACATAGGGCGTACGGTTGTTTTGTATTGGTTTAACACGTATTCCCGTGTGGCCCCGCGTTCTTTTGTGTCTCGCTCAATCCGCCTGTTAAAGCATACGCTGTCCTTAACACTAATAAAAACTGTAGTGTTAAAAATCTTTCTCAATCTCTCCCAGTACAAGCAAAATAGACCTTCTACTAATATAAATTTAACTGGTTTTAGGAGTTTCTTTTTCTGGGTACGGGTGTGAGTGACATAATCGTACACAGGAATATATATATTTTCCCCGTCAGCGATGTTACTGACATGTTCTATTAAGAGCTCCTTTTCAAGTGCGTCAGGATGATCGTAGTTATGCACTTCGGTTTCCTTCGGGGTGAGATGAGAAAGATCATTATAATAGAAATCGAGCTGGATCAATGAACAGTTGTCCTGGCCGAGCTTCTTCATGAGGCATTCTGCAAGAGCTGTCTTGCCGGAACAGGAAGGACCGGCTATACCTATGATATATGGTTGAATTTTTTCCAACAAAGTTTTATGCAACCTACTTTATTTATGAAACCAGAAGCGTTTTTGAAAGGCACAATATAGTCAATGAAGCTAACATTAAAAACGCATCAAATAAAGTGATGCAGTTTCATGAAGACAAAAATGGTTACAAAAACAGTTACAATCTTAACTTCAGCAAAGAAAAGCTAAGAGAACATTGTAATGCAATTCATTGATTATAAAAATGCCGAGGGCCGGAATCGAACCGGCACAGTGCTAAGCACCGAGGGATTTTAAGTCGTTTCCCCTACCTTTCATAAACATTTCTAAACCTTTAATCTACCTATCATTTCCTTATCAATCAAGTATTTAATTGTTCTGTGTAAGTTGGCAGGAGTTGGGTAAAATTGGCAGGAATTTAGACATCGTGGGCACAATTTAGGCACAGTAAAGGGGTAGCATCTTTCAGGACTATATTAAGATGACAGTTAGCAGAATGTTGGAAGAACTTCATGGTTTCTGCTCTTATGAGGATTAATGCGTAATGATAGCATATTTCTGACTGATAGGGGAAGGATGTTGGAAGCAAAAAGTGCTTGGTATTTGAGCAGCAGATAGGGTTATCATTGCTTGCTGATAGAGACTCATAAAGTTATTTGAATCCTTCTCAAATAAGCAAAGTCTTATCAAATCAAGCAAGGCTGTTTGGTTTAAACCTGTTCCAACGTTGAAGGCATTTCTTTGATTATTAATCGAACACTGATTGCAAATGAATTATTATCTGCGCCCCCCCGGAAGTTGAATCCCCATTTTATTAATTGTATGAGTTAGATAAGGTAAATGAATTTTTCAAATACTTACGCATGCTTAGATGATATTTTTTACAAAAAATCTCGGCCTACACCAGTTAGGAACCCCAATCTCTTTTTATGGAATTCAAGCATGGCCGAACAGTTGATGATTCCAAATGAATTGAAACATGACTCGGTTGCCTTGGCACAGGTTTTTTCAGGAAATCAGATTCTGCCTGGATCAGAACCCATTGCGATTGCATATGCAGGACACCAATTTGGCCATTTTGCTCCCCAACTTGGAGATGGAAGAGCACATCTTCTCGGAGAGGTGTTCGATCAGTTTGGTCAAAAGTGGGACATTCAATTAAAAGGTTCCGGTCGCACTTTATTTTCTAGAGGAGGGGATGGCCGTTGTGCCCTTGGTCCAGCCGTTCGAGAGTTTATCATGAGTGAGGCCATGAAAGCTTTAGGTGTGCCAACAACGCGTTGTTTGGCAGTTGTCACTACAGGGGAACCGGTTTTTCGTGATACTACATTACCAGGGGCTGTTGTAACACGGGTTGCTTCAAGTCATTTACGTATTGGAACTTTTCAGCTCTTTGCGGCTCGAGGTGATCAGCAAGCCGTCAAAACTCTCTGCGACTATACAATTGAGCGTCACTATCCAGAGTTGCAGGAAGAGGGACCGAATAAATATCTCCTGTTTATCGAGAAGGTCATCGAAAGACTGATTCGACTAGTCGTTGAATGGATGAGAGTCGGGTTTATTCACGGTGTCATGAATACAGATAATATTTCCCTTTGCGTAGAAACCATCGACTATGGCCCTTGTGCCATGATGGGGATCTATGATCCAGAGACTGTTTACAGTTCGATTGATACTCAGGGACGGTATGCTTTTGGCAGTCAGCCTGAAATTATGCAATGGAATATTGCACGGTTAGCTGAATGTCTGTTGCCACTAATCAACGCTGACAAGAATAAAGCAATAGATAAGATGGGAGCCATTATTGCAGAGTTTCCCTTTCGGTTCAAACAGGTATATATGAAAATGATGGGAAAGAAATTTGGACTAACATCTTTTCAGCAAGAGGATCAGAAACTTTTATTTTCGGTTCTGGATCGACTGAAGGAGAGGAAGCTTGACTACACGATCACTTTCGATTTCCTGACCAAATCTTTGACGTCTGAAGTTGCAGCTTCTCAGATGAAGAATGAACTTGAGGAGTGCTTTGACCTTTGGCAAAAAAGAATAAACGAGCAGGATGCAACTTCTCAAGAGGTTCAAAAACTGATGAGACAAAACAATCCTGTGGTAATCCCAAGAAACCATCATGTCGAATCGGTAATTAAAGAGTGTGAGCAGACCGGCAAGGTTACATTGGTCGAGAATTTTCTTCAAGTCCTTCGCTCTCCTTATGAAGAGCTGCCACAAACGTACCAGTATCAAGACCCGCCGCGCGATGGTGATGCGGATTATGAAACCTTCTGCGGAACCTGAAACTCTGACATATTCATAAGATTTCATGTTGCCCATCTAAGCTCCTTTCTCTTAGTACGATGTTTTTTAACTCTTGCATTATAAAATCTAAATTCAAGCGCACTTTACCTCTCCGCATTCAACTTTGCTGTTTATGAAAATTTAACCCTTTATAGGAAAAAGGTTTATAAAAGCACTTATAGAATATTTTTTTACCTTTTAAGAAATAAACAGGAGAATTCTAGAAATGGTTTTTTTGTTTTGAAGCAGATTTATTACAACTCTCTATCCAAACGTATTGCAGAACTTACAGAATGAAGCCAGTTCATTTTTTTAATGACTCCTTATAGTATATATATCTTTCTCTTATAGTTAAGCATCAATCATCCAGCTAATCAGAAATTATAATCAAATTATTATCATTCTCTGCATAAAACCATACAAAGCCATATAAATCCGTACAAATCGAAAAATTTATTAAAAATGAAGTAGATATTTGGAATCAATATAATGTAATGTTATACATGTAATTAGGGGAAGGCCTATTTTGAATAGGTATATAATTGACGTGCAAGGGGTCGGCGGTTCGAAACCGCCCGTGCCTATTTAATTTTTCAATGGGTTGCAATACCCTTTAAAAAGTTTTCCACAGTTTTCGATAATTTTTCCGTACATTATCTATCCTTCTCTAAAATCTTATTTAGCTGCTTCAATAAAAGGCTTTATCTTCACATCATCTTTAAGAACATGGCCCATTAGCCAACTTTTCAAGGTTTTAACTAATTTTGGAATTGCTTTGTCTGTATCTCTTTCTCCTCTCAATCCAAGCAAGTCACTGATAATATCATTTAATTGAATTATCAAATATTCATGTTTATTTGTTTGCTGATCGTAATTTGGACATTTAATTTTCTTCAATATGCTTTCCTCTCTTTCAAAATGATCATCTGTATATTTTTTTAACTCTTGAATATTGTTCATTAAATCTTTACCTCTCTTGCCTTCTCTAAGGGCAGTTTCAACAGAATTAATGATCTTGATTAGAGTTTTATGATCCTCATCAATAATATCTTTGTCTATACTCATTTTACTTCTCCAGACTATAACCATATTGCTCCTTAGAAGTTTTTAGGCTTTATTAAAATGACAGTTACCAGAATAATGGAATAGCTTCATGGTTTCTGCTCCTATGAGGATTAATGCGTAATTGTAGCATATTCAGCAGTGTCAAGGGCGGAGTAAAAATGTACCGGCATAGCGGAGTAAAAGTGTACCACCTATAAAGTAGTTGAATGTGGAGATAATCAGGGGGTACCCCCTGATTATCTGATCGTGTTTGTTATTTCACCTTTTTCTTTTTTTTGCTTTGTTTTAGTCGATAACTATCACCGTTCACCTCAAGGATATGGACGTGATGAGTGATCCTATCGAGGAGAGCTCCAGTAAGTCTTTCTGAAGCAAAGATTTCTGTCCATTCGTCAAAGGGGAGGTTGCTGGTAACCAGAACTGAACCTTGTTCATACCTCTGGCTAAATACCTCAAAGAGCATCTCTGCCCCAGTTTTTGACAAAGGTACGAATCCAAGCTCATCAATAATAAGCAGTTTGTGTCTGGATAAATATTTCTGGAACCGCAAGAGACGTTTTTCATCCCGAGCTTCCAATAACTCGTTTACTATAGAGGCCGCAGTTGAAAAAAGGACAGATAATCCTTTCTGACAAGCAGCTACACCAAGACCCGTTGCTATATGTGTTTTCCCCGTACCGCTGTTTCCAAGAGCAATAACGTTTTCTTTCCTCTCAATAAATTCGCATCGGGCCAGTTCTATAACCAATTTTTTATTAAGGGAGGGTATGGCTTTAAAATCAAAACTATCAAGTCTTTTTATGGTAGGGAACTTCGCCTGCTTGATCTTACGCTCAACCATTCTGCGTTGCCGGTCGACTAACTCCTGTTCAGAAAGCCGTAATAAATATCCTTCATAATCCACTCCCTCGACACTGCATTGCTTGGCCACTT
>CAJXCL010000002.1 GCA_913051775.1 uncultured Nitrospirota bacterium
ATACGTGGAGTCGATAAAATCAGACGTCAAATGGCTGGGATTTGATTGGGATGATAGGCTGTACTTTGCTTCAGATTATTTCGAACAGTTGTATCAATATGCGGTTCAGCTAATAAAACTCGGCAAGGCATACGTGTGCAGTTTAAACGCGGATGAAATTAGAGAGTATCGTGGTACTTTAACTAAGCCGGGTAAGGATAGTCCGTATCGTAACCGCTCTATTAAACAAAATCTGGACTTATTTGAGAATATGCGGGCTGGAAAATTTGAGGATGGCACACATGTTTTACGGGTCAAAATTGACATGGCTTCCCCTAATGTGAATATGAGGGACCCCATAATCTACCGCATTCGACACGAAAAGCATCACAGGACAGGTGACAAGTGGTGCATTTATCCGACATATGATTTTGCCCATGGTCTGTCGGATTCCATCGAAAGGATTACCCATTCCCTCTGTACATTGGAATTTGAGGATCACCGGCCTTTGTATGACTGGATATTGGACGAATTGAAAGCCTACCATCCACAACAGATCGAGTTTGCGCGCCTTAACCTGAGCGATACTGTGATGAGTAAGAGAAAACTTCTGGAATTGGTGGAAGGGGGACATGTTTCAGGGTGGGATGATCCCCGAATGCCGACAATTGCTGGTTTACGAAGACGTGGCTATACACCGAAGTCCATCCGAAACTTTTGTGAACGCATCGGAGTCGCCAAAGCTGATAGTACGGTAAATATTGCTTTGCTCGAGCATTGTCTGAGAGAAGATTTGAATAAAAAAGCACCCCGTGTGATGGCTGTGCTGCGTCCGCTGAAAGTGATTATTGAAAACTATCCTGAAAACAAAGTGGAAGAGTTGGATGCAGAGAACAATCCTGAAGATCCTGAGATGGGAACGCGAAAAATCCCTTTCTCCCGTGTGTTGTATGTTGAACAGGATGATTTTCGTGTAGATCCGCCGAAAAAGTTCTTTCGCCTGGCCCCCGGACGTGAAATACGGCTGAAACATGCTTATTATATTAAGTGTGTGGAGATGATAAAGGATGGAAAAACCGGTAATGTGAAAGAACTTCGCTGTACTTATGATCCAGAAACGAAGGGTGGATGGTCTAAAGACGGCCGTAAGGTCAGGGGAACATTGCACTGGGTTTCGGCAGACCACTCAATTGAAGCGGAAGTCCGCCTGTACGATCATCTCTTTACAAAGGCAAATCCCGAAGAGGAAAAAGATGGCGCTGATTTTAAAACCTGTTTGAATCCGAATTCATTAGAGACGCTGACGTCCTGTAAAGTTGAACCGGGTCTGAAAGACGCAAAATCCAGAAGCAGCTACCAGTTCCTTAGGCAGGGTTATTTCTGTGTGGATTCTAATGAAGAAAAACTAATATTCAATAGAACAGTTTCGCTGCGAGATACATGGGCCAAGATCGATAAGAAATAGAAGGATTATTGAATTAAAATGACTTTTTAGCCACTAAGCCACGAATAGTATTTTTTTCTCTTTGTGAATTAGTGCCTTTATGGCATATTTAATTTTAAGTTTCGACTTCGCTAGGCAGTACAATTTTTGATCCTCATTTTCCACAAACTTTTTTTAATAATATGTTGAACCTTTTAAGACTTATTTCAATTATCCTTATTGCCATGATGGGAATTGCAGGTGTAAATATAATACCTGCCTCGGCGACTCATGAAAAAGACCACAGGTTTACAATCCATGGTCATGTTTATGATGATCAGGGAGCAGCTTCTTCAAAAACATTGGTTGTAGTTAAGGATAATACGGGCAAAGCTTTAGGAAAAGCAAAGACCGGTTCTAACGGATCATACAAGATACCCCTTCATCTACATAACGAAGACCTTGGTAAAGAGCTAATCATAGTTGCCAATAATGTAGAAAAAAAACTAACACTGTCCTTTGATGTCTCTGATGCCAAGACTGAAAGGATGGCAAAAATTAATTTTGGAACTTCACAGGACACTGGCAAAGATTCAAGCCTGCCAACCATCTTAGGTGTCATATCCTTTGTTGTTCTGGGTATTGGCGCATATTTTGTTTATTCCGGAAGAAAAAAGAAGCAGCAACAACAGAAGAAGACCGAGAAAAAGCTGAAAACAAAGAAGGGAAAAACCAAAAAAAAGAAACGATGATCGGCAATTTATATTTCCACTCCATCAATCCCGGTAAGGCAGAAGAGGCAAGTGGATTTCTTTTTAAGGTTTTTAGAAAATATCTTTCAATGTCAACTAATTTTTAGTTCGAGATTTTGACGTGTTTTGAAATCTATGGTTTTACTGCGCTACTTTTTTCAGTGCTTTAATAAAAGCATCATTTTCTTCAGGCCGTCCAACAGTAACTCTCAAGCAATTCTTTAAGGGTCCGTCGCTATTTAAATTCCGTATAAGGACACCTTCTTCAGTCAGTTTCCTGTGAATCGCATCAGCGTCTTTTTCTGTTTTAAACAGAATAAAATTCGCGTTAGAATGAAACGGAGTAATGCCCTCTTTATCCTTCAGTTTCTTTAGTTCTTCGAGGAGAAACTCTCTTCCTTTGATAATCTGTTGGACTTGAGATTCCACAATCTCATTGTTTGTTAAAATAACTTTAGCTGCTCCCTGTGACAGACTGTTTGAATTATAAGGGAGGCGGATTTTGTGGAGAATGTTTATTATTTCTTTGCTTGCTATTAAATATCCAACGCGAAGTCCTGCCATTCCGACTTTGGAAAGCGTTTTGAGAATTATTAAATTTTTTGAATGTTTGAGCTGATCGATAAAAGTTTTTCCGCAAAAGTCCGCGTATGCTTCATCAACCACTACAAGAGAATACGTCTTTTCGATAATATCCAGAATCTTGTTTTCCGAAAAACAATTTCCTGTCGGGTTATTTGGAGTACTGAGAAATATTATTTTTGGCAGATTTTTCTCATAAGATTTCTTTATTTCTGCTAAATCAATATCCCATTCTGAATCTAACGGGATTTCTATCGTATTTACCCCAAAGGACTTTGCAATAATTCCGAACATGGAGAAAGTCGGAACAGGAAATAAAACTTTGTCCTCATTCTCGCAAAACGCTGTGATCAGCATCTGGATAAGTTCATCAGAACCGTTCCCAACAATAATACTTTCCGGTTTTATACCGGATTTTGCTGAGATCTGTTTCCTTAGATCAGTGGCTAAAGAATCCGGGTATCGATTTAAGGAAATTCTTGAGATAGATTCTAAAACCCGTTCTTTTAATGAAGAATTTATTGTAAATGGATTCTCATTGGCTTCCATTCGAATTGGACAAAGAATCTCCTCGGGTTTATAAGCCTTTAGTTCTCTGATATTCTTTTTTACCATTTCCTGAATATTGATTTTCATTTTTTACCAAAATATTGAGACATGGTTACAGGATAAACAAGATCATTATAAAAAAGTCTTGCTTTGTCCCTCTCCCCTTTTTACTCCAAAAAATGCACAGACACGGTCATAGCACTTCAAAAATAAATTCAGTCCATCTTGTTCATCAGGCCAAAATAATTGTTTTCTTTACGCTCTGCGGTAAAACTCATTCGACCTTAAACTGCCGGAGTTTTATAGCAACTTCTTTATAAAGGCTCAAGGCCGTGTTGTTTAACGGATAATCGATATTATAAACAACTTCTTTTATTCCCGCGTTAATAATCATTTTCGTACACATCAAGCAGGGCGCAAAGGTTGTGTAAAGAGAGGCGTCTTTTATGTTGATACCATGATACGCCGCTTGGACAATAGCATTTTCTTCTCCATGGGAACAAAGGCATTCATCGAGGCGCGTGCCTCCTTCCACAAACTGGTTGCATCGCGGACAGCCCCCTTCGCTGCAGTTCGTTACACCCCTTGGAGTTCCATTATAGCCGGTAGAAATAATTCTTTTGTCTTTAACGATTACAGCGGCAACATGACGTTTCATGCAGTTGCTCCTGGAGGCGACTACTTTAGCGATATTCATAAAATACTCGTCCCAGTCAGGCCGGGTTTTTTTTTTTTCTACCTGCAGTTCCTGCAAAAGCTGATCGACTTTTTTATACAAATTTTCAGGCTGATCATCATTAACTATAGTTTTATCCGCCAGTTTCATACAGGCAGTGAGCTGCTGCTTTGCGCTATTCTGGTTTGATGCTTCCAGTTCTTCAACACGTAAAAATTCTTTTAAAGTTTTAGGATCTCCCTCCCTGTTTCTCTCTTTCATTCTTTCAAACCTGCTTTCAGGGTCAGAAAAAATTTTTAGAAGAATAAATCTGGTTAATTTTTTTAATTCATTTACTTCCGCGGGGTTGCGTATCGAATCGATGATATAATTTTTATCAGTCTGAAGTTTTGCAGTTGTTTTGACCGCAAGAACCGAAGAACCGTATTTCTGCCTTAAATTATTTCCCTCTTTTATTAAAGCGTCCCTCGTAATTTCCGTGCCTTTTGAAGTCAGCTCTTCCCGTATAACATCGGACAAAGAATAAAAGTAGAAAGACTTCTTTTGAAGATAGTCCGCTACCATCCCTTTGCCGGAACAATTTTCACCAGTTAATCCAATAATCATGAAGTATTACCTTTTAAGTAAAAACCTGTGTGGAACTGTATTTTAAAATATAACATATTGCTGTTTTGCAGCAAATAAATTATTGTTTATTAAGTTAATGAAATAATAATAACAATAAAGTATAATTTGCGATTTATTATTTATTTATGTAGGGTCAGTACGCATGTATAAAGAAAAACATAGTCGCAGTATTATAAAAACTCTTTCTTGGCGGATTACTGCTACCGTTACTACCATTTCACTGGTCTGGATTTTCACAAAACAGCTGGCGGCTGCTTTTGCGGTAGGCGGCATCGAGGTTTTTCTGAAAATATTTCTCTATTATTTACATGAACGATCCTGGAATAAAGTAAGTTTTGGCAGGGTCGAGGTTGCTCCTTTTGTCTTATGGTTTACCGGCTTGCCCGGCTCAGGGAAATCAACAATTGCCAATGCGGTTTATGAAGAGTTAAAAAAAGAAAATCGAAAAATGGAACGGTTAGATGGAGAAAGCGTTCGGCAACTATTTCCGAGAACTGGTTTCTCCAGGAAGGATCGCATTCAGCATATTGAGCGTGTCGGCCACCTCTCCAGCATTTTAGTTAAAAATAATATTACGGTTGTCGCGTCTTTTATTTCTCCATATAGAGAGTCCCGCCAATTTGTGCGCAGGCTTTCAACTAATTTCATTGAGATATTTCTTAATACACCGCTTGAAGTTTGTGAGCAGCGAGATCCAAGAGGATTGTATGCAAAGGCGCGTAAAGGTGAAATTAAGCAGTTTACCGGAGTTGACGATCCATACGAGAAACCGGAAAATCCCAACCTGGTGGTAGATACGGTTAATAAAACTGTAGAAGAAAATGTTAAATTAATAATGACGTATTTAAAAGAGAAGGATTTAATTTAGAAACGATTACGAAGATATTTTAAATTAAAAAACTCCGATATCCAGGTAGGAGTTCGCAAGCTTTTTTATGGAAATTACGAATGCCGCGGTTCTGAGATCGTGTATTTTTTTATTTGACAGTAGAGCCTCACGCATCTTCTGGTAAGCAAGGCGCATCGTATCATCCAAGCCTGAACGCACCAGATCAATCTCTGTGGCGCCGCGTATTAGTTTATTTCTTTTCCCATCTGGAATTTTCTTATCCGTTACTTCTTCCAGCATATCCGCGTACTGGCGACCCTGTAATTCATCGTAGCGGCGCTCCATACGGCCAAACCTTATATGCGAAAGATTTCTGATCCACTCAAAATAGGAAACCGTAACGCCGCCTGCATTAACAAACGTATCCGGCATCATAACTATACCACGTTTGTTAAGGATCTTATCAGCTTCAAATGTTACCGGTCCGTTTGCCGCCTCGACAATTAGTTTTGCCTTGATACGGTTGGCGTTTTGTCTCGTGATTTGGCCTTCCATAGCGGCCGGAATCAGAATGTCACACTCCATCTCAAGTGCCTTGGCTCCGTTCTTACCAAATTTACCGTCGGGAAAACCTTTTATGGTTTTATTTTTTATTATAAATTGTAAAACCTTTTCTACCGGAAGCCCCCTTTTATTAACAATCACGCCATCTCTTTCTATAATGGCAATAATTTTTACATCATCCTCTTCCGATAAAAATTTTGCCGCGTGATAACCTACGTTTCCAAGGCCTTGAATAACCACACACTTTCCACCAAGACCACCAGACATATTGGCATGCTTGACATCTTCCTTGTGGCGGAAGAATTCTTGCAAAGCATACTGTACGCCCCGCCCTGTGGCCTCGGTACGTCCTCGTATGCCTCCATGGCGCACAGGTTTTCCTGTAACGCACCCAAGATAATTTACGTCTTCCGGATGCAGGTGTTTGTAAGTGTCAGCCATCCAGGCCATTTCACGCTCTCCGGTGCCCACGTCGGGCGCCGGAACATTGGTAGCAGGGCTTAAAAAGCCTTTTCTTGAAAGTTCCAAAGTGTACCGTCGTGTAATGTGCTGCAGTTCATCTCGATTGTATTGAACGGGATCAATAAGAAGAGCCCCTTTAGATCCGCCGAAAGGCACATCAACAAGCGCGCACTTATAGCTCATCAATGCAGCCAGCGCTTCCACTTCATCCTGGTTAACGTACGGGGCAAAACGTATGCCGCCTTTGGCAGGTAGACGATGTGTACTGTGGACAGCCCTCCAGCCAGTAAAAATCTGTATCTTGCCGCTTATGTCAACAGGAAATTTAACCTGTAATACGGAATCGCAGCACTTAAGCGCCTGAGCTACACCTTCCTCAAGCCCAAGAACTTTGATTGCGCGGTCTGCCATGAGGTCTACATTTTGACGAAATGTCAACTTTTCAGGTTTTGTACTTGGCATAATAAATCCCCGTTTTAATAAGCAATTTCAGCTTAATATGACCACTCCAATAAGGCAAAGCAAGTAAATAATGCTGAAAAAAAATAATATTATAGAACACAGATTTAATATTGATAAGATTATAATATTTCAAACATCTTTCTGAGCCACAAGACTAGCTACTGCCTTTTCCTCTGTTACGAAACCTTCTTTATGATAAATAACGCGGAAGTCCTGGAAGAAGCGAAGGAGTTCATTGTGTTCAAAACAATATTCTTTATGTTTAGGCTTCCCGAACTTGATGTGCTGATCAATCAGGAAAGTCTGATAAAGGATAATGCCTCCTTTCTTCAACCCTGTTTTCATTTGAGGAATCAAATCTCTTTGCAAATAATTAAAACACAGGATAACATCATAGGTGTTTGAGAAAATACGATAACCGGTAAGGTCCACTACCTGCGCTTTAATCTTCAGCCTTCTCTTAGATGCCACTTCCCTGCACTCCTTAACTGAAGTTTCGTCAATATCAACACCTTCCACCTCGAAACCATGTTTCGCCAGGTAGAGGGCATTTCGACCTTTCCCCATCGCCACATCCAACACCCGTCCTTTAGGAAGAAGGTGAAAATAGTCTAAAAGCAATGTGGACGGTTCCTGGTTTGTGGGAGCTGTAATCGTCATTAAAGTAAGTCTACCATATTCCCATCGCATCTTTCACATCTTCAGAGGCCATGGTGACGCTTTCCAAGGCGGATTCCAGGCAAGGACATTTTTTTTTCATGGAAACCAAGGGTCTTTGAAACCATGCCCACAGTATTAAAAATCTCCGATCCGTAAGGACAGCCCAGACTTGTAAGGCTCATCCGTAATTCCGTATTGTTATTTCTATAATTCACAATAACTTCGAAAACCAGCCCCAGTTCAATGATAGAGTATGATTTAACTTAAGGTTCACTCGCTAAACACTTTCAATTATTCCAAATGTAAGCGAACCAAGCTATGAATTCTAAAATTCGTAAAATAGAATATTCCTTAAAGTTTATGATATAATGTACCGTTTTTTAGAAAGACGTAAGATCATTGAAGCTCCCCGTAGCAAGTGACTGGGAAGCTTCAGTGTAGAGTATAATTTTATTTTAAATTCGCTCGCTAAACACTTCCATGGATAATTCATCACTCCCTCAAGTTAAAGGATCTAATGGGTATAATACACTAAAAGTAAACGAGATATTTAAATCAATACAAGGAGAATCCACTTATTCCGGTTTACCTTGTGCCTTTATAAGGCTAACCGGCTGCAACCTGAGATGCGATTATTGTGACACCACATATGCTTACGACAAAGGCAGGGAATTCTTAATTAATGATCTTTTAAAGGAAATCGAAAAATTAAATTGTAACTTAGTTGAAGTGACCGGGGGAGAACCACTTCTTCAAAAAAATGTTTTTGGGCTTTTTGATCAACTTGTAAGTAAAAATTATTTTGTGCTGTTGGAGACCAATGGAACTGTAAGCCTAAAAAATGTAAACCCATCGGTTATAAAAATAATGGATATTAAATGTCCAGGCAGTGGGTTTTTTGACAACACGGATTGGCGCAACCTTGAATATTTATCATCTAAGGATCAAATCAAATTTGTAATTAGCAGCAGAGGAGATTTTGATTGGGCAGTAAAAGTAATCAAAGAAAAAGATTTGGAAAAACTATGTACAATTTTATTTTCTCCAAATCATAACCGATTAAAAAGTAAAGATCTGGCCAACTGGATTTTAGAGGAAAATGTCAATGCCCGCTTTCAGCTTCAACTTCACAAATATGTTTGTGAGGAAAACATAAAAGCGATATAATTAATGGCACTATTAGGCTACAAAGATGCTAAGGCATAGTGCGGAGAGGCTGCAACCATATTAGGTAAGGAAAACCAAATTGGACGGTTTCCAAAGGAAAGCTTCCCGAAGGGTTGAGGCCGCGCATGTCCGATAATCAAATAGGCTGCCTCCCAATTGCCTAACAAAAACTTTACTAAAAAAACACAATTTTACAGCTTTGCAGTGGAGAGGGAAAAGTTCTTTCTCTGCGGTAAAAGAACTTCCTTAAATAAATTTTTTCAGAGTAATAGCATATATGATACAAATTGAACAATTAATTAATCTTTTCAGAAAAAAGTTTGCAATACCGAACCTGATTATATGCATTGGAATATTATTTTTCGTAGGAAAGGTGTTATCAATCTGGTTCGATTCGACTAAAAAAACAGAGGTAAAGTTAGCTGATATCAACCTGAAAGAAAAAACAGGTTTTTTTTTAAAAAGGAAGAATATTTCCGTATCTGATTATGAGGTTATTCCTAATAAAAACTTGTTCAGATCAAGCCGCAAAGAGTGGGTTCCCCCTCCACCCAAACTACCTCCGCCACCACCGCCCAAGCTTACTCCTCCTCCCGAGATAACAGTCAGTGGAATACTTGGTGGAAGCATCTCTACACAGAGGGCAATTCTTGAAGGAAAATATTTTATGCCTGAAACTTCAGATAAAAAGGAAATAAAAAAGAAAGGGTATAAAATATACGATATGATCGGGCAGTACAAAATTAACAAAATTAATAATGATAAAGTAGTACTGATTGACCCTAAAGGTAAATCGTATGAATTTTATTTGAATAAAAACAGGATAAAAAGAAAAGAAATATTAAGTAAACCGAACAAATTAAAAGGGGAAAAACTGATAGGTGCTGCTATTAAAAAATGGGAGCCTCCTGAAAAACCATTACCTCATGTGTCCGGGGCAATAACAACAAAACCTCATGTATCCGGGGCAATAACAACAAATCCATCGCAGCACGTTTCAGGTAATTAACAGAAGATAAAGAAAACCTGGGCAAGAGAATTAAAATATGTTTAGCTTATTAATGTGTTTTTCCTTGGTTCAAATATGAATAACAAAATTGAGTCAATCGAACAAATCTTGCTGAAAGAAAAAATGATCTCCGAAAAAATGTTGCGAGAATTGCAGACCAAGAAAATTACAAGCGGGAATCATATCGGAAAATATTTGGTAGATATGGGATTTATCAATGAAGAAGATTTGACAAAAGCCATAAGTAAGCAGTTGAATATCGCTTGTCTTAAAAAAAAGGACTATCCCAAGTCTCCTGTTCCTATTGAAGATTTAAATATTCCATTAAACTATTTAATTGAGCACAAATGTTTGCCTGTAAAACTGGATAAGGACAAGCTTACGATTGCCATGGTAGACCCATTGGATTTTTATACTATTGACAACCTTAAATTGACTCTCGGCTTCAATGTAGAAGTTTGCCTTTCCCCTGAGAAAGATATTATTGAAACCCTTGAACATTGGTATGGAAGCGGCGCATCTATTATGGAACGAATAGTGGGAAACATGGGAGAAGAGGAATTAGAACTTTTAAGCTCTACTGATTCAGACGATGTGGAGCATTTAAAAGATATGGCTTCTGAAGCACCGGTCATTAAACTGGTAAATTTAATTATCAGCAGGGCTGTAGAAATTGAGGCTAGTGATATTCATTTTGAGCCTTTTGAAAACGATCTGAGAATTAGATATCGTATTGATGGTGTGTTGCATGATATGGAAGCTCCTACCAAACGGCTTCAGAATGCGATTTCATCCAGAATAAAGATTATGGCAAAGCTTAATATTGCCGAGCGCCGGTTGCCCCAAGATGGACGTATTAAACACAGGGTATCTGGCAAAGAAATAGATATGCGGGTGTCTACAATTCCTACCATTTATGGTGAAAGTGTAGTGTTAAGAATACTGGACCGCGGGAATGTGGTTTTAGATTTGACCAAACTTGGATTTCCCGCAAATTCTTTAAAAATATTTGAAAACATAATAAGCAAACCTTATGGTATGCTACTAGTCACAGGCCCTACCGGGAGCGGAAAAACAACGACATTATATGCTTCTTTAAATAAATTAAATTCCTCCGACAAGAAAATAATAACCATTGAAGATCCCATTGAGTACCAACTTCATGGTGTAAACCAGATTCACGTCAAACCTCAAATTGGATTAACGTTTTCCAGTGGTCTT
This sequence comes from uncultured Nitrospirota bacterium, assembly GCA_913051775.1. GTDB lineage: Bacteria > Nitrospinota > Nitrospinia > CAJXCL01 > CAJXCL01 > CAJXCL01. Next base: position 10,963 of record CAJXCL010000002.1, read on the forward strand.
CGCTCCATTGTCAGACAGGACCCGGATATTATAATGGTAGGGGAAATAAGGGATGCCGAAACAGCTGATATAGCTATTCAGGCAGCGTTGACCGGCCATATGGTTTTTAGCACTGTGCATACAAATGATTCTGCAGGGGCAATTACTCGACTTTCAGACATGGGAATTGAACATTACTTAATGGCTTCTGCCCTTGTAGGAGTTTTGGCTCAGAGGCTGGTTCGTAAAATCTGTTCCCATTGCAAAAAGTTAGTTAAAGTTGGCAAAAAGAGTATGGAGGAAATAAGCTCAGAAATAAAAGATATTTTAGATGTTAATGATCTGTATGAAGGAGAGGGTTGCGAAAAATGCAACCGAACAGGATATCGAGGGAGAGTCGGGATTTATGAGCTGCTTTTAGTCCATGAGGAAATCCATGATATGATTCTTAAAAAAACAAGCTCTGTGCATATCAAGGAAAAAGCGCGATCACTGGGAATGACCACATTGCGGGGAGACGGCTGGCAGAAAGTAAAAGATGGTGTTACTTCTGTTTCAGAAATTTACCGGGTTACATTGGAAGAGGGAATATAAACGATGCCTGTTTTCGCTTATCAAGCAACAGATCGGCATGGAAAACTTATCACAGGTAAAATTGATGCTGTAGAAAAACAACAGGTTGTTACAGCTTTGCGAAAACAGAATGTTTTGCCGATTCAGATTAAACAGGAAAAAGGGTTTTATCCAAATTCCTCCAGCCTATCGTTTTCCAATCCATTTAAAGAGGCCAGCAATAATGACATAATGATATTCACCCGGCAACTATCAACACTGTTAATATCTGGAATCACCCTGGATAAAAGCTTGTTTATCTTAACCGATCTTACGGAAAAAGAAAAATTAAGAGATATTATAAAGACTGTCAGGGAAAAGGTGCATGGTGGCAGTACTTTTGCCGACGCCCTTACTAAACACCCAAAAATATTTACGAGACTCTTTATAAACATGGTTAGGGTTGGAGAAACTGGAGGAGTTTTAGGTGAAGTTACCGAGAGATTATCTGATTTTTTGGAAAAAACTCAAAAGCTAAAAGAAAACATACAATCTGCCATGATTTATCCGGCATTGTTAGCATTAATTGGCGGTTCAGCTGTAGTTGTATTAATGATTTTTGTTATTCCAAAATTCGCAATAATTTTTTCAGATATTGGACAAACTATACCTCTTGCTGCCGCAATCTTAATAGGCCTCAGTTCTTTTGTCTCTAACTATTGGTGGATTATCCTTTTTTTCATCATCCTTTCCTGCTATATGGGGTGGCACTACATTCGAACTCCACAAGGCAAATGCAAGTGGGACACCTGGGTATTGGAAATTCCTTATATTGGTAGTTTAGTGAGGAAAATAGAGATATCCCGGTTTTGCAGAACTTTTGGAACTTTAATTAAAAGCGGTGTCCCGGTTTTGCAGAGTCTATTAATAGTTAAGGAGGTTATTAATAACAGGGTCATTTCTCAATCTCTGGAGAAGATACATTCTGGAGTTAAGGTGGGAAAAGGAATCTCAGGGCCTCTAAAAGAAAGTAATTCCCTGCCTCCTCTCGCTATCCACATGATTTCTATTGGAGAGGAAACAGGGAATCTTGAGGAGATGTTATTCAAAGTCTCTGATATATATGATAATGAGATAGAAGTTTCGATTAAAAATATTATTGCTTTAATAGGGCCTTTATTGATACTTATGATGGCCTGTATCGTAGGTTTTATAGTTCTTTCCTTACTGACAGCAATATTTAGTATTAATGAAATACCTTTCTAAAAAGTTTCCCTCTGGTTACAGCTTGATTGAATTAATTGTTGTGTTGGTATTGATAGGTATACTATCAGTAATCGCAACGCCTCTATTAGTATCATCCATTATGAAAACAAAGCTCAAAACTTCAGCGAAAGAATTAGCTACAACATTTCGTTACGCGAGAAGCCAGGCAATAAGTGCTAAAAAACCATATTATTTCTATGTAGACATAGATAATTCTTCATATTGGGTTTCATCTGACGTAGAAAATGTGGAAAGTGAGGATTCCTTTGATGCTGAAGAGGCTCGTAAGACCGCTACCAACATTCGAAACACCTCAAAAGAAATTATAATAAAAAAAGTCGATGCAGCATTATCCACTATAAAAGAAGGTATTGTTGAAATTCCATTTTATCCTCAAGGAAATACTATTGAAGTAATAGTGTATTTAGAAAAAAGGAACGAACCGAACTCAGATCGTAATTATGAAATCCATCTTGATGAAATTACGGGAAGGGTTAAAATTATGAAAAGATAGCTTACGGGTCTTTTCGTAAAGTTAAAAAAATATGAATCTTTTATTCTTTTTACAGAGATTTAAGGAAAACAAATGGATTAGAGGAGGTTTAGACCCATTATTATATCCTGCAAAAGGATTTACATTAATCGAGGTTATAGTCTCCCTGGTAATTATGGGCATTAGTATTGTTACAATCTTACAGCTATTTTCAGGAGGATTACGTTCAATAAAAGTTTCAGATGATTACCTGAGAGCAGCGATACTTGCTCAAAATAAAATGAATGAACTTGAATCTAAATTCAACATTTTTATTAATCAAGAGGGTGTGTTTGAGCAAGACGACAACTATCATTGGGCACTTTCAGTGGAAAATTATGATCTTGCCGGGTTACATCCCCAATTTGAAAATCTGAAAGACGAAAATACAGGGAAATCTATTTTTGTTGATAAAGTAAAGTTAAAAGTATTTTGGAACTCTGAGCATGGACAACGCGAGATGGAACTTGTTACATTAAAATCTTCGACTACGGCAAATCAATCATCAAAAGACCTGTTACTTGGCAAATACTCACACGCATTTGATTTTTCAAGAGGTTTACAATTTGGAGAGCAGAATCTTCCGAGCGGTCAATCTGAAGGGGAGTACGTTCAAACTGATATGAGCGGCGCAAAATATACTGTAAATAAGTACATTTCCGGTGCGGTGACGAAGGGTGATATAAGTGGAAATTGAAATAGTTAATTTTTAGATAGAACCTCCTGTGAAAAAAAAAATTGATAGACATTTTAATACCATTTTTAACGGCACAGAAGATGGCTTTACGCTTCTGGAGCTGATTGTAACTCTGACCATATTAACTATCATTGTTGTTTTAGCTTTTGGAGCATTCCGCCTTGGAATCAAAGCATGGGAAACAGGGGATGAAAGAGTTGACTTTTTTTACAGGATGAAATATCTGGTGGATTTGATGGGAAAAGAGATCAGCTCAATACATCCTTACTATTTCCAACAGGATAATAAAAATGAAGATAAAAAACTTGCCTTTCAAGGACAACCGAATCTTATCAGCTTTATATCATCTACAAAAAGCAGTGATCTTTCTCTTCCGACGGATAAATTACGGAAGGTTTCTTTTTATTTCGAAGAAGATAAAAAACTATTAATAATGACGGAAGAAATTATTCAACTTTATAACCCTTTCAGCAAGACTGGCAAGAAAAAAATCAGGTCTATCACACTATCAAAAGATATTAGTGACCTTAGATTTAGATATTATGTATTAAATAGCGTCAATAGCGATATTGAAAATGATGGAGAATGGGTAGCGAATTTCTCCTCAAATGAAAAAGATATAAATAAAGACAATTTACCCAGAGCTGTCGAAGTAACTATAGCTACACAAACACAAAAGGAAGGAATCAATAAAAAGATTGAAACATTTTATCTGCCGTCTTTCATAATTTTATTAAACGCAGGAATGGAATTTAGATTTTTTAACATTGAATAATAAATGGCATTGACAAGTAAAGATAAACAATTTAGTGAGCAAAACCATCTTTTGTGGAGATGCAAAGTAGCGGCATCACGTTTCCAGTCGAGTTTTTTGAAACCACAAAAGATCTCTACGCCTTTGCAAGGCATCTCCCACATTAGATTATATTTTCACAAATTATTTTATCTCGAAGAAGGGATTGCACTGATGATGACTCTCTGGATTATGGTTCTATTATTTGCTATTGCAACGGAGTTTACTCACGCAACCAGAACAGAAATTAATACTACAAAAAACTTTAAAGAAGAAATCGAAAGCTATTACTTTGCTCAAGCAGGGATAAACCTTGCAATTACAGAAATTCTCCAGGATGCAAAATTTCATACTCTTGATGAAGAAGGGGAGATTGTATTTGGTAGAAAAAGATTCCAAGAAACCCCTCAGGATACAGAAAACTCTTCCGTTACGGAGCTAGAGGAGGACACATCCGATATAAAAAGTGATGCGGAACTTATTAGCTCAAAAAACAGAAAAAACATTAAATTGGGGAAGGGTGGGTTTTCGTACTCAATTAAAGATATTAATGGAAGACTTAATTTAAATATCATCCCTAGAGATACCATTATAAAAATTCTTGAGCAGTCTGGAATTGGGGCAGGAAGCCTTAGAGATTCTATTGCCGATTCAATATTGGACTGGCGTGATAAAGACAACCTGCACCGCTTTAATGGAGCTGAAGATGATTATTATCTTACTTTGTCTCCTCCCTATGAATGTAAAAATGATTTCTTTGATTCTGTTGAAGAACTGATCTTGGTAAAAGGCATGACTGAAGAAATTTTATATGGAACAGAAAATACGCAAAAAAACAAAAAATCGGGTCAAAGATTTCTGGGTATTTACGACATGCTAACAGTTCAGAATATTGAATTTATAAATCCTAATACCGCTGATGAAAAATTGCTGGAGATATTATTCTCCCCCGATGAAGCTGAAGCAATTCTTCTTTCAAGAATGCAAAACGGGAAATACGATAACTCTAAATCAAGCCATTTTATTGTTGAATCAACAGGTTTTTTAAATGATAGTAGTATAAAAAGAACTATAAAAGCTACATTTGAAAAAATTGGTTTTGGAAGACCATCATTCATTCTTACAAGATATTGGAATGATAATAAAATAAGGTAATTAATGAAGTGGCTGGCCACAACCAAATGGAGCTACCGCTCCGGATAGCATAAAAACGTTGCTAAAAAAAACGTTTTGCTCATTAATTGTATGAAGCAATTATATATTGAAAAATCAATTGGCATTGATTTCCAAAAAGAAATAACTTCTATAGCTCTATTAGGAAAAACTTTGCAAGGTATGGAACTACTTGACTATCATATCTGGCAAAACGGCTCAAACGGGTCAGAAGAATCAGAACGCCAATTCATAGCTAGTTTAAATGATTTTATGGAAAGAAACGGTCTAAAAAACATCAGGGGGGCTTTTTGTTTTCCAAGACACGACATTATTCTGAAATATATAGATATCCCAACTCCTAAAAAAGAAAATATTAAAGATATTTTAGAATATGAAATTGAAAGGCATGTGCCTCTAACTAAAGATGAGATTTATTACGACTTCCAAATTATAAAACAAAGAGAAGAAAATTTATATAATGTTCTAATTGCTGTTTCAAGGAAATCTCAGGTTGACCACTGTATTAATCTTCTGAAAGAGGCCTCTATAATTCCCTCAATGGTTAGTTTGTCTACTGTGTCAAATTTTAACCTGCTTTCTTTTATTGACTATGACCGGAAAATTCTTAATGCAGTTATTGAAATAAGTTTCAGGGGTGTTAACATCTCTTTTATTTTAGACAACTCGGTTGTTTATACAAGAAGTATAACCACATCGGGAAATGATGCTTGGAAAAAATCCCTTTTAGATGAAATTGTATCTAACGTTGTATTGGAGGCTGCTGCCAAAAATTTTACGGAGTTCCTAATTAGAGAAATTAATCTGTCCCTTGCCAGTTGCCGTGAGATTGTTTCAGAACAAGTTATAGATTGTTTTTATCTAAGTGGTGGGGGATTGTTGACCGAGCCTGTAAAAAAGCATTTGGAACAAAGGATAACGGGGAAAGTTCAATTATTGGATCCCCTGATTAAGCTTCAAAGCAGGAATTATGATATTTCCGAAAAGGACAGGAATTTTCTTGCTAATGCAATTGGCGCGGGTATTCAGAATCACATAAAAAGCGAGTTTTATATAAACTTTCTCCCGGAAGCGCTTAAGAAATATGCGCAGGATCATAGTTTAAAAACAATGTTGATCCTTTCAGGCATTTTTGTATTTGTACTTTTTATAACTTTTGCAAGCGCTTTTTTTAAAGAATATTTGACTTTAAATGACATAGAAAATGAAATTAAAAAAATTAAAAAAGAAGTTATAATAGCCGATAATTTTGAGCGAGAGTATGAACAAATAAGCCGTCAACAACTTTTTCTTAAAGAGATCCAAACGAGTAATCCAAGCCGGTTAATAATTTTAAAAGAATTAACAACCATACTTCCTTCGGACGTATGGTTGCAAAATTTGGTGATAAAACAAAGCGCTGCTGTGATTACAGGTACTGCAGATTCAACATCAAAGCTTGTTCCTCTTTTAGAACAATCGGACCTTTTCACTGATGTACATTTTGTTGATTCCATTAGCCATGTAAAAGATAGAGAACAATTTAAAATGAAACTCCCATTAAAAAATGTGGTGGTGAAATGAATACGACCAGTAGAGAAAAAATATTTTTATATGTCGGAGGAGTGCTTTTTGGATTTGCAGTAATATACTTATTGATTGTTAAACCAGTCTACAGAAAACATTTGGAGATTCAGGATAAAATTGAACAAAAAGGAATGCTTCTTGATCGCTATAAAGCTATTCTTAAACGGGATGACCAACTTAAAAAAAGAGTACTGTACATCAAGAAAGAATTTGATAAAATGGGAAAGGTTTTATTGGTTAGTGCCAAGCCTTCTTTAGCGGCATCCGAGTTGCAAGCGATACTCGAAGGCATTATTAAAAAAGCACGCACTACAATAACAAATATTAAAAACAGTAGTCCTGTTGAAAAGGAATCGTTTTATCAAATTCCCATTGAAATAACTGTTGAATCCACATTAAGAGAGCTAAAAGACATTATTTATGAGATTGAAAACTCAGACAAATTTTTGTTTGTTAGAGATTTAAATATCCGGCTGGTAAAATCCGGAGAACCGGAAAAGTTAAAGGCTAAATTTATTATAGATGGATTTGCTAAAAAAAATCTCGGCTGAAAACTTAAATTATTTGCTAAACAATGAGGAGGATAAATCAGAGTGACTAACACTTACCGCATTATAACAGGCCTCAATAAAATTTTGATATGCTTTGTCGCTTGTTTAGCCTTAGCTTTGTCTTCCTCATGTGCACAGAAAAAATCTGCCATAGAAAAGCTGATTGTTCAAAAACCAAGTGATGAAACCAAAAGAAAGGTTGAAGAAGAAAAAATAAGACAAAGTGAGGCGAAAAGAGCCCTTGAAGTGACCGAGAAAACAGAGAAAGGTGCTTCTCAAGCAGAAGAAATCAAAGAGCAAAAGGAGCAAAAAATTGGTGAAACTCTGGATTCCATTTCTGAGGCTATTTCAAATATTGCCGAGAAATCTAAAGAAGTTAAGAAAGACAGACAAATTAAAAAACATGTTAAAAAAGAAACCATAACAAGTGATTTTGAACACGTAACAATGGAGTCGAAAGTTCTATCTCTTGCACGAAAAAAACCGAGAAAAATACCACACCCCCGGGTACCAAAAAATATTCAAATTGAAAAAGATGTTACTTTAAACTTTGAATCGACTGACGTTAAAGATATTATTATCACATTTTGTGATCTATTAAAAATCGATTACATTATAGACCCCGGCATATCCGGTAAAATAACATTACAAACTTTTAAAAAAGCCAAAGTTAAAGATTTATTTAAGATTTTAGAAAAGATACTAATATTGAATAATTTAACAGTGATAAAAACAGGAAAATTTTATCGCTTCATGCCGGTTGAGTCAGCCAAAAAAGAATCGCTAAATATCTTTTTCGGAAAAGATAGCGCCCTTGTTCCATCACGGGACAGATTAATTATTCAGATAATACCTTTAAAAAACATTTCCACAAGTTCAGTGAAAAGTATTATTGGCCCTTTATTGTCCAAGAATGCCAGCTTTTTAGATATTCCTGAAACCAATAACCTGGTGATTATCGACACTGCCAGTAATATTAAACAGTTGTTAGGTATTATTGAGATAATAGATATAGAAGCTGCTGAAAGTTTGCAGGTAAAGCTTTTCCCTATCAAACATTCTGATGTGAACGAATTCGCAGCAGATATAAAAGAAATTTTTAATGCAATGGGCTATGCCTCAGCGGGACCATCCGGAGATAAACCCAAAGTTGTACCCGGAACTAAACCTGCACCCAAAGCCAAACGTAAAGTTGCACCCAGAGCTAAACCCGGGGCTTCAACCAAGAGTAAACCCATTGATAGCTTCTCTGTAATAAATTTTCTTCCTATTAAAAAAATAAACTCCTTGTTAGTTATAAATCCGTTTCCAGATATTCTTCCAGACATCAAGTTCTGGATATCGAAATTAGATAGACCTTTTAAGCTTTTTATAGGAAAGGACAGTACCCTTGTTCCTGATACAAATGAGCAAATTTTACAAATAATACCTTTAAGTTTCGTTACACCGGGTTCCCTGAAAGATATTATTACCCCTATGATGACCAAGGAGGGAAGTTTATTATCAACTCCTGATCAAAACGGTCTGATTATTATTGACTTTGTTAATAATATTAAGTGGATTTTAGAAATCATTAATGTATTAGATATAAACACGCTGGATAAGATACAGGTGAGGCTAATCCTTGTGGAACATACTGATGTGTTCGAAATAGCAAACATATTAACTGAAGTGTTTGATTCATTAGGTTACAAGGCTCAAGACTCGGGCTCTAGTTTGAAATTTGTTCCTGTTGAAAGATTAAATGCTTTAATAATAATCAATCCTTTTTTAGAACTTCTTCCTAATATCGAGTCCTGGGTTTCAAGATTAGATGCTCCTAGCATGGAGGGCCTGGAAGAAAAAACTTTTATTTATTACGTTCAAAATACAAAAGCTAGTGACCTGGCGTCGCTTTTATCTACATTATATCAACCAGACCCCTTGACAAGCAGTAAAGAAGAAATGGACAAAAGGTTTAGAGTAAGCAAAAAAGAGCCTCGAAAAGAAAAAAAAGTAAAAAGCAAAACTAAACCTAAGCCCAAAAAACCGTCAATTAGAGTCAAAACCGTTCAGTCAGAAGAAGTCACCGGTAATATTCTTTTTGTCGCAGACTCGTTTACCAACGCAGTTATAATCAAAACCCTTCCCAGGAATTATCCTGCAATATTGAAAACTATTGAGCTACTTGATTTAATGCCTTTGCAGGTGATGATTGAAGTGCTGGTATTAGAATTGACTATAGATGACCAAACAAGGGCAGGGATTGACTGGGCATTTAAAAACGGAGATCTTGCTGTGGGTTCTGCAGCGTCTCAATCTGTTTCCGTTGGAGCAGCTTTAGGGGAATCTGCAACAACTATCCTGAGCCAAGGGTTTTCTATCGTTTCGCAAACGAAAAATTTTACCGCTTTGCTCCAGGCATTTGCTGAAGACTCTAAACTAAATGTATTATCAAATCCAGTTCTTATAACTTCTGAGAACAAACCTGCTTCGATCGACATTGTCAATGATGTTCCGATAGAGAGTTCAACTATCACCACACCCACTGCAGGACAACCTTTGACTGAAACAACTGTTCAGTATAGAAGTGTTGGCATTAAGCTAAATATTACTCCTCGTATCAATAAAAACCGTTTTGTTTCGTTAAAAATCAGTCAGGAATCCAGTAGTGTTAACGAAGCTGCTGTATTCACTCAACCCGCTTTTTCCACACGCAGCACGAATACTAATATAGTTGTTAAAGATAAACAAACTCTGGTTATCGGAGGGTTAATGGAAACAACAAAAAGCCATTCTAATGTCGGAGTTCCTATTTTAAAAGATATACCTGTGCTGGGTCGCCTTTTTAAAGCAAAAGCGGATAGACTGCGTAAATCAGAATTAATAATTTTTATAACTCCTCATGTGATTGCTGATGTTTCCGAAGCTAATCAAGCTACAAAAAGCTTCAGATCGAAATTATTAAATATAAAGAAGGACTTTAAATTACAAAAAATAAAAAATTAAATTACAATAAAACTCCTGCATGCCTGTACATCATAACCGCAACCAAAAATGGATTATGCCCCCTTAAATTTCCCCCTTGAAGGTCTAAGGTGGGTATAAACTTCTTCAAAAAAAAGATTCTCAGAGTATAATAGTATATAGTGAAAAAAGATAGAATCGTTATATTTGACACTACCTTAAGAGATGGAGAACAATGTCCCGGAGCCAGTTTAAACACCGGCGAAAAGTTGGAGATTGCACGTCAGCTTGCGCTTTTAAAAGTTGACGTTATTGAAGCCGGGTTTCCAATTGCCTCACCCGGAGATTTTGAAGCAGTAAGCACTATCGCAAGGGAAGTCAAGGGTTCTACTATTGCTGGATTGGCGCGCGCGCTTAAGAAAGATATTGATGCTGCCGCTAAAGCCATCGAAAAAGCCAGAAAACCTCGCATCCATGTCTTTTTAGCTACCTCTAAAATCCACAGAGAATTTAAGCTCAAAAAAGCAAAACAGGAGATTCTCAAGCAGGCTATTCAATCGGTAAAATACGCAAAGAAATTTGCCGACGATATTGAATTTTCTCCAGAAGATGCCTCCAGAACGGAACAGGAGTTTCTCAATGAGGTGGTGGAAGCTGTTATTGACTCAGGAGCTAACACGGTAAATATCCCCGATACAGTAGGTTATGCCCTTCCCGGTCCTTTTGGCGAGCTTATTAAAAACATTGTCGATAACGTACCAAATATAAAAAAAGCAATAATAAGCGTCCACTGTCACAATGATCTTGGTCTCGCTGTGGCGAATTCCTTGTCTGCGGTTAAAGCCGGAGCGCGCCAGGTAGAGTGTACAATCAATGGGCTCGGGGAAAGAGCAGGAAATGCTGCTATGGAAGAACTGGTCATGGGCCTTAAAACCAGGAAAGAATATTTTGGTGTAAAAACACAAATCGAGACAAAGCGCTTTGTCGGCATCAGTAAGCTGACGGCCAATTTGACCGGACTGCACGTGCAGCGAAATAAAGCGATTGTCGGCGCAAACGCTTTTGCCCATGAAGCCGGTATTCATCAGCATGGTATTTTATCTAAAAGAAACACTTATGAAATTATGAACCCTAAAGACGTGGGGTGGGAGAAATCCAACCTCGTGATGGGTAAACATTCCGGACGACATGCTTTTTTATCACGGGTGAAAGAAATGGGATTTAAATTGTCAAAAGAAAAACTAAACACTGCCTTTGAACGATTTAAAATTCTTGCTGATGAAAAAAAAGAAATTTATGATGAAGACTTACTCGCAATCATAGAAGACCAGTTAGGCAAAGAAGAAATCCAATACTTCTCCCTTGAAAAATTCAAGATACTGGTAGATACAGAGACCACACCAGAAGCGAATGTTACTTTAAAGTTTTATGATGGAAAAATCAAAAGCTCCAGAGCTTCCGGTGACGGGCCGGTGGATGCTACTTTAAACGCCATTGATAAAATTACAAAGCTGAGGTGCCGTTTGTCCGATTATGAAATCCGCGCTGTAACAAAGGGAAGGGACGCGTTAGGAGAAGTGAGCCTCCAGGTAGAGTATAAAAAGCAAAAGGTACGAGGAAAGGCTGCAGGAACGAATATTATAGAGGCAAGCGCACGTGCTTATATCAGCGCGGTCAACCACCTCGTCAAAAAACAGCAGGAAGCATAAACGTGCTTTAGAAACTGTACCTACCCAAAAGGTAATCTATTTGGACTGTTGCTATTCTTTTCTCTTTAATTTTTTCAACCAGTATATCAGATAAGACATAGAACCTCTGCACTGCAAACTTGTAAAATTGTGTTTCCACATTTGGATACCCGACGTGGTGTCCCATTTTAGCAAAGCTGAGTTTAGCTCTGTACAATTTTTATTAGTAAACTGGCGGCAGCTGTATTTGATTTCGGCAGAGCTTAGCTCAAAGCCAAGCTTAGCTTCGTAGCTCTGCCATCCTCGGCCTCAATCCTTCGGGTGGCTTTCCTGCAAAATTGCGGTTGTGGTCCTGCCACTCTGCGATATCAGCGCTCTTTGCGGTGGTTAATATCGACTCTTTTATCAAATCTTCCAAAGGCTTTCTCTCCGGATTTATGATAAAATTTAATCAGATTACCATCTTTTATTGTTCAGCCGGGAACATGCCATGACTGAAAAATTTCAATATGGTCTGGATCAACTGACCATCACTAAAGCGCTTCAAATTGCAAGGGATGAACTGCAGGGAATTCTAACAGATAAAGCCATATCCAATGTATCCAAAAGTTATGATGCGGTTCAAAAAATCGCTGAAGGAGAAAAACTTGTCTATGGCATCAATACCGGACTTGGGTCTTTATGTACCAGGAAAATTTCTAAAAAAGATATCAGAACACTCCAGGAAAACCTGTTAAAAAGTCATAGTGTCGGGGTGGGAGAACCTGTTGCAAATGAACTCGCAAAACTAATGCTGATCCTGAAAGTTCATACTCTCTGCTTTGGCTATTCAGGAATTTCTCTGAAAGTCGTCGAAAGAATCTGCTGGCATCTTGAACACAACTGTATCCCTCCGGTTCCCGCCCAGGGTTCCGTTGGGGCTTCAGGTGACCTGGCTCCTTTAGCCCACCTTTTTCTCCCTTTGATTGGCTTAGGTATGCTCTCTGAAGACAGCAAAAGCTATCGTCCCACTTCTGATGTTTTGAAAATGCATCAACTTTCACCTTTAAAACTGGGACCCAAGGAGGGGGTTGCTTTAATTAATGGAACCCAGTTTATTTCGGCACATGCGATTGCAGTTTCCGAAAAGTTTGCTCGTTGCCTGGATTATTCGGACCTTATTGGAGCACTCAGCCTGGAAGCCATGCTGGAATCTCATCAACCCTTTGCTGAAAAACTCCATCAGCTTCGGCCTCACCCCGGAGCACTAACCGTTGCCAAACGAATGAGAACCATCCTAAAAGGATCTCAGGTTGTTAAATCACATGAACATTGCGGACGGGTTCAAGACCCATATTCGGTTCGGTGCATCCCCCAGGTGCATGGCGCCTCCAGGGACACTCTTCATCATCTTAATAAAAAACTGGTGTGTGAACTTAACTCTGTTACCGATAATCCTGTTATCTTCAATGCTGAAGATACGATAAGTGGTGGAAATTTTCATGGTCAGCCTCTTGCCATGCCGTTGGACTACGCCAGCTTGGCAGCTTCAGAACTGGGCAGTATTTCCGAACGACGCACCTACCTTCTTCTTGGGGGAGATGCGGGTCTTCCAACATATCTGATAAAAGAGTCCGGGCTCAATTCAGGTTTTATGATTACCCAATACTGTGCTGCCGCCCTGGTCAGTGAAAATAAATCGAACTGTTTTCCAGCTAGTGCGGACAGTATTCCAACATCTATGGGGCAGGAGGATCACGTAAGCATGGGATCGATCAGTGGACGAAAAGCCCTGACCATTGTGAAGAACCTGGAGAAAATTCTTGCGATTGAACTATTATGCTCAGCTCAAGCTTTTGATTTTAGAAGACCGGTTCAATCCAGTGAAATCCTTGAAAGGTTTCACTCTTCAATCCGAAAAAAAATACCTCATTTAAAAGAAGATACAGTAATGTCCGACTATATTGAAACGGCAACGAAATTCATTTCAAATGATGATTTGCTGAAAGCAACTATGAAGACTTGAATTCGCTGATTTTTACGGACAAACATAATTTTATCCGCTATAATCCACATCGTCCGTAAGATCTGTGTTATATCTTTTGGTTTGTAGGAGTAGTTGAGTTTCCTATTTTTTTCTGACATATGCTATCCTTAGTTTAAAAACATGAACACTGCAAAACAAAATTATCAAATCATCAAGGAGTTGGAATCTAAAGCGATAGAAAACCGACCGCTTGATAATGCAGAAGCTGTTTTTCTGTCCAACTTGAATGACCAGGATACTTTTGACTTAATTGCTTCTGCTAACCGAATCAGGGAAAAATTTAAAGGGAATAAAATCAGTCTTTGTTCCATTGTAAACGCAAAGTCAGGAAGGTGTCCGGAAGACTGTGTATTTTGTTCCCAATCTATCCATTTTAAAACAAACATTGATGAATACCCTTTGATAAAAAGTGAAGAGATGCTTCAAAAGGCTGAAGAAGCCTTAAGCCATGGAGCTCAGAAGTTTGGTATAGTTACAAGCGGCAGGAGACTTAGCACAGAGCAGGAATTAAATGAAATCTGCAAAACCATTAAGAAACTTAAAGAAGAAGGTAAAATCCACCGTTGCGCTTCACTCGGAATATTAGGCCGTGACGAATTAATAAAACTAAAAGAAGCGGGTCTTGAAGAGTATCATCATAATCTCGAAACTGCCCGTAGTTATTTTCCGAAAATTTGTACAACACATGACTATGAAGAAGATGTTGAGACAGTAAAAATAGCAAAATCTATTGGCCTGAGATCCTGCTGCGGGGGGATTTTCGGCTTAGGCGAACATCCTGAGCAGCGAATTGAATTAGCTTTTACATTAAAAGAATTAGACGTCGATTCTGTACCGATAAATTTTTTGCATCCCATTAAGGGAACCGGGGCAGAAAACCTTCCTCCATTAAAGCCACTTGAGATTCTAAAGATCATTGCCATTTATCGTTTTCTACTCCCTGCAAAGGACATAAAAATTGCGGGGGGAAGAGAACACAACCTGAGAGATTTCCAATCAATGATATTCGCCGCCGGAGCAAATTCCACCATGGTAGGGAATTACCTGACCACCAAAGGCAGGGATTTTCAAGACGATTTACAGATGATCAAAGACATGGGCTTAGAGCCGGTCTCCAATGGATTTAATATCCCTTAAAGGCCCCTCAGACATTAGAGTGGCTCCGAAGGTGTAATACTGACTGCTGAAAGCTGAGTACTGATCGTTGAGGTATGTTATTCTCCCTGGTCTTACCTGCCTGTGTTAATTCGTACCCCTAGGTTGCAGAATTGCAAAATAGCACCCTAAAAGAGAGATAGAAAAGAGTAAAAAAAGAAAAGGAGGAGTGCGTTTAAAAAAAATTTTAGAGGTCAAAAAAAATACCGTGAATTTTAAAAACTGATCTCCAATCCTCACAGGAATAGAATTTTTAAAATTCTATATCGGGATTTGGGTTTAAAATTGACATTGATATTTCGATATGATTAAATTATAACTTTTTATGTTTAAAAAAGTTTGCTTTTTTTCGGCTTAATAGCCCTATATAATGGTATTCAAAAAATATGGCTCTGATTCTATAAAGATGCTGCGAGATTTTGCTTCTGTCGGCAGTTTCGGTTTTCTTATGGCAGGGGCTATTCTTTTTGGATATTTTGCCGGAAATTTTTTAGATGATTATTTTGGCACTTCCCCTATATTTCTTATCCTTTTTCTTGTTTTAGGCATTGTTGGCGGGTTTATGGAATATCTAAAGATTATAAAAAAAGTAATAAAAGATAAAAACAAAACATGATACCTATAAAAAAAATGAACATTTTAAAAATTGATGAAGGATTACCACGAAGGGTTCTTCATACATCTTTAATAGTGGCCGCCCTCGTTCTCTTAATTTCTATTTCAAACTGGTCTTTTGACGTCACTCTCGGGCTCGCTGTTGGAATGGGGATAAGTACTGTTTTTTTTATGATTTTGTGCAACAGCGTGAAATCCCTTGCGATAATTGAAAAAAACAAAAGAATGCCCTTTTTTGTGATCGTTGCCATTTTGAAATTTATTGTTTTGAGCATAGCGCTATTTCTTGTTTTTGAGCATCTGTCTATTAGTTATCTCGCTCTCTTAATTGGGATTGGGTTAGCGCAGTCTATTGTTTTTTTGAAATTAATAGGAATGGGATTGGTTAATTTTATGAACAGAACGAACCAAATCGAAAACAAAGAAATTTCAAATACCAAGCTCCAAGTGACAAATAAAAAACAATATTCAATATAAAAATTTAAACAACCCTTCGACAAAGACTGTCCTGAGTTTATCGAAGGGATCAGGGTGACAGAGACTGTCATGGTGAGCCTGTCGAACCATGAATTTGTAATTTGTTTTTTTCATTACTTTTTAGAGATATTTTATGGCAGTGGAACACGAAGCGGTAAATAAAGCAACAAAAACCAGCTTAGAGCTTCCTTCTTTCATGGATTTACTGGGGGACCTGCACCATGAAGTTTTTGGGATTTCCCTGCATCACTGGGTTCCTATTATTATGTCTTTGATAGTAGCGTCAATATTAGTGGCTGTCACGTATTACACTACTAAGGATTTAAAGAAAATTCCTCAAGGGATGCAGGCTTTCCTCGAAGTTGTTATAGAAGGAATGCAGGGTTTTTTTGGGGATATATTGGGATCCGGCGCTTCTGTTTTTTTACCGTTTGTCGGCAGTCTTTTTATTTATATATATCTAATGAACATAATGGGCTTTATACCGTTCTTTCATGCCCCTACCAGCAGCCCAAATACAACAATTGCTCTCGCGGTGATTGTTTTTTTTATTACCCATTATGTTGGAATAACCAGAAATGGAGTTGTTGGATATCTAAAACATTTTGTGGGAGAACCTATATGGATGGCGCCCCTTCTTTTTCCCATTCATATTATAGGGGAATTAGCGCGGCCGCTTTCTCTTTCCATGAGACTTTTTGGGAATATTATGGGAGAAGATACAGCCATTGCTATCTTAGTAGGGCTGGGAGTTTCATTATATTTTATACCTATCCAGTTTCCGATATTGCTGCTGGGCCTCTTGACAACTCTAATTCAGGCAGTAGTGTTTACAGTTCTGTCCAGCGTCTATATAGGAGGTGCTGTCGGTCATCATGATGAACATTAAATCATTTGTCAAAGGTGAAGGGGAAAAAAGATTATTGTAGGAACTATTAACCAACAACTAAATAACTAATAAAAAGGAGGTGTTACTATGCTTTATTTTGCTCTATTAGCCATTGCAACTTCTGTGGGGTTGGGAATTGCCGCTTTCGGGTGTGGAATAGGAGCGGGAAACGCAATTTCAGGCGCCCTGGCAGGTATGGCAAGGCAGCCGGAATTAACCGGTAAACTTCAGGTTACTATGATTATAGGTCTGGCAATTATTGAATCGCTGACTATTTATTGCCTGGTTATTGCTTTCATGCTTTTCGCAAAACTACCGGCAACAGATCAGATGTTGGGTTTAATAAAATAATTGGGAAAGCTTTCAGCCAAAACAGGGTAGAGACAGTGGCAGACGTTAGATGGCAAGTGTTAGTTTTTTTCTAATCCTTGAAACTATCAGTTTTTTTAACTTTGTTGTTTAGCGGCCTGAACTTTCACGACCATACAAGAAGTTATACTATTACACTGCAAAACTCGCTTTTTTTAGGCGCTGTTAGTTCTTGTTTTTTGCAGCACCTTATGCAAAACTTGAAAGTTTTTTCTCTTCTAAACCGGGGCGAAAGCCCTATTTGATTATCGGCAAAGCTGAGATTAGCTCTGCCAGCAGTGGCCTCAACCCTTTGGGTGGCTTTCCTTGGGGAACCGTCCAATTCGGTTTTCCTTACCGAATTGTGGATACGGCAGCTTGCCTCTTTATGGAGTAAGATCAAATGGAGTCTTTAGATTTTAGACTGATTATAGTCCAGGGCATCGGATTTGTACTACTGTATTTCCTATTGAAGAAGTTTTTATTTGGCCGAATTATCGATTTAATTAAGGCCAGAGAAAATGAAATCAGGGATACTTATGCTAAAAGCGACCAGGACAGGGATGAGGCTTCTAAATTAAAGTCCGATTATGAAGCCAGAATCGCTCAGGCAGAAGAAGAAGCGCATAAAAAAATACAGGAAGCTGTGCTGGAAGCAAAAAAGATAAGCGATAATATTGTTAAAAATACGAAAGAGGAAACGGAAAAAATTAAAGAAAAAGCCAAGAGGGACATAGATCAGGAAAAAAAGAACGCCTTGGTTGAAATTAGAAAAGAAGTGGTTAATTTGAGTATGATTGCTACGGAAAAATTAATCGAAAAATCGGTTGACAAAAAAACGGCGGAAAAGCTGATAGAGAGCGCTATCCAGGATATAGGAGAAGTCTCGTGATCGAAAGGATAGCCGTTGGCAGATACGCTCAGGTATTGCTGGAAGAAGCTGCTGCATTAAATAAAGTAGATGAATTTGAAGAAGAACTCAAGTGGCTGGATTCTTTATTGATAACAAACCCGAAACTGTTTCTTGTTTTAAAAAATCCTTTAGTTCAGCCTAAAAAGAAAAAAGAGTTAGTAGATAAAGTTTTTTCCAAAAATATCAACCTAAAACTAAAAAACTTTTTGTATCTTCTGATTGATAAACGCCGTGTGGAAATTTTGGAAGGAGTCCTAAAAGAATATCAGTTAAGGGCTGATACATACAGGGGAGTGGTAAAAGCCGAAGTGCAGTCTGCTATTACACTTTCCGAACAAAAAGTTGAAGAAATCAAAAAAGCACTTGAGAGCAAAATAAAAAAAACCATAAAAATTGAAGCGAAAGTTTTTCCAAAAATTATTGGAGGCTTAATCATTTATATTGGCTCCTCAATTATCGATAGGAGTATCATGGGACGATTAAAAGTAATGCGGGAAAAACTGTTGGCAATGGAAGGGATGTGAAAGTTTACAGTAATCAGAGCTCAGTTGTCAGATTATTTGTACCATTTAGGTAGGTTTTATGTTGAACTCGAATCTAATGACAGGCTGACAGCCGATCCCTGACATCTGTAAACTTTTTATTATTAAATTTATTACAAGGAGGTCTGTTTTGGCATTAAGGGCGGAAGAAATTACCTCGATTATAAAAAAAGAACTGAGTGGTTACGAAGAAAAACTCAAAATGGAAAGTGTGGGAACCGTTTTACAGGTTGGTGACGGTATCGCGCGCGTTTATGGGTTAGATGACTGCATGTACATGGAGTTATTGGAATTTCCTAATAGCATTTTTGGAGTAGCTCTGAACCTTGAACGGGACAATGTCGGCGTCATAATCATGGGTCCGGACACAGGAATTAAAGAAGGAGACATTGTTAAAACAACCGGCAAGATTATTCAGGTTCCTGTGGGCGATGCCATGTTGGGAAGAGTTGTGAATGCTCTCGGTCAACCCATTGATGGAAAAGGAGAGATTGCTACAGAAAAATTCTTTCCATTAGAAGGAAGAGCGCCTAATGTTGTGCAAAGACAGCCTGTTAAAGAACCTATTCAGACAGGAATAAAAGCCATAGATGCCATGATCCCGATAGGGAGGGGTCAGAGAGAACTAATTATCGGGGACCGCCAGACCGGAAAGACCGCGATATGTATTGATACAATCATCAATCAAAAAAATACAGATGTTTATTGCATCTACGTGGCTATAGGACAAAAACAATCCACTGTAGTCGGAGTTCAGGAGACTCTTGAGAAATACGGGGGCATGGATTACACCACGATCGTTGCGGCTAACGCGTCAGATCCCGCACCCATGCAGTATATAGCACCTTACGCGGGCTGTGCGATGGGAGAATACTTCAGGGATAATAAAAAGCATTGCCTGATAATTTACGATGATCTATATAAACATGCTGTAGCTTATAGGCAGGTATCTTTACTGCTTAGAAGACCGCCGGGCCGTGAGGCGTTTCCCGGCGATATTTTTAACCTTCACTCTAGACTTTTGGAAAGAGCGGCAAAATTAAACGATGAACTCGGAGGTGGTTCTTTAACCGCGCTCCCTATTGTTGAAACTCAGGCAGGTGACTATGCCGCATACATTCCTACTAACGTGATATCTATTACCGATGGACAGATTTATCTGCAGGGCGATCTTTTCTATGCCGGCGTCAGACCCGCAATTAACGTTGGCCTTTCCGTGTCCAGGGTTGGGGGAAACGCCCAGATACCTGCCATGAAAAAAGTCGCTGGAACACTGCGGCTTGATCTCGCACAGTACAGGGAATTGGCCGCGTTTGCCCAGTTTGGCTCGGATCTCGATAAAGCGACAAAGTCCCAATTAGATAGAGGAATCAGAATGGTGGAAATCCTGAAACAGGGCCAGTTCATTCCGCTGGACGTAATAAGCCAGGTAATGATTATCTCAATTGCCGGTTTTGGGTATCTTGATGATGTGCCGGTTAATGAAATGCAACCTTTTGAAAAAGGTTTCTATAAATACGCGGACAAAAATTTTCCACATCTGAGAGAAAAATTAGCCGCGGAGAAGAAATTGTCCGATGACATTGTAGACTTGCTAAAAAAAGCAGCTGAAGGATACAAAGCAGAGTATAAAAAAGGAGCTTAACTGCTATTTAAAACTCGAAATCCGAAATAAACTCAAATAATAAAACTTAATTCTCTCTGTTGTTTATGAAATTTAATGTTTGAATTTTGGATTTGTTTCGGTTTTTGCTATTCGGATTTAAACCTTTAAAGTATTTTTATGGCCTCAGCAAAAGATATAAAAAAAAGAATAAAGGGCATCAAAAACATCCAGCAAATCACCAGGGCTATGGAAATGGTTGCCGGAGCAAAGCTCAGACGCGCTCAAGTGCTGGCGGAAAGCGCGAAACCCTACGCTGAAAAAATACAGTCCCTTATGCAAAACCTTGGTTCATCCGTTTCCGCCTTTGAACATCCCCTTCTGACAAAAAGAGCGGAAAACAATGTCGCCCTGATTTTAGTTACATCAGATAGAGGTCTTTGCGGAGCTTATAACACAAACCTGTTCAAAAAAGTTCAAGCATACTTCAGAGAAAATCAAGACAAAAAAATCTCCCTCTTTTGTATTGGCAAAAAAGGAAATGATTTTTTTAAGCATAGAAATTACGATATTCGATATTATTCTCCCTCGGACAATAAAATTATGACCCTGGATAAAGTGAATGAACTGGTGGATAAAATGATAAACGAATACACCAACACTTTTTTCGACAAAGTTCTGATAGTATTTTCAAAGTTTGTTTCAGTGATGAATCAAATTCCAACGGAAAGACCGCTTCTGCCGGTAGAAAAAATTGAAGAAAAGGAAGACCGGCGGGTGGATTATATTTTTGAACCCGGGGCTCAAAGTTTACTTGAAAAACTGTTTCCAAAATACTTGGAGAATCAGCTTTATAACGCAATTGTGGAGTCTTATGCGTCGGAATTAGCAGCACGTCTTGTGTCCATGAAAAACGCTACCAAGAGTGCGGGAGAAATGATAGATTCTCTGACACTAACTTATAATAAGGCAAGACAGGCTGGAATCACAAAAGAGATTTTAGAAATTATCTCCGGGGCAGAAGCCCTGAAAGGATAAAAGTTCATTACCCCCCATTATTATTCCTCCCTAACAAGGGGGATTAAGGGGGCGTTAAAATCTGCGTTCTATTTAATTTAAAGGAGAATTAAATTGGGAAATAACAAAGGAAAAATTGCTCAAATTATCGGGCCGGTAGTGGATGTTGAATTTCAACCAGAAAACCTGCCGGCTATTTACAATGCTGTTACTATAAAGAATAAAGAAAAAGATATAAACCTTGTCCTTGAAGTGGCCCAGCAATTAGGGGACAGCGTGGTACGCTGTGTGGCTATGTCCGCCACTGACGGACTGGTGCGGGGCATGGAAACGGTTGATACAGGAAATCCTATCACGGTACCGGTTGGTGAAAAAAGCCTCGGACGTATAATGGACCTGCTTGGTAATCCGGTTGATACCGGTGGCGCAATTGATTCTGAATTTCATTCTCCTATTCATAGACCGGCTCCATCATATGAAGACCAGGAATCGTCTTCTACTCTTTTTGAAACAGGTTTAAAAGTTATTGACCTGTTGGAGCCTTATGTTAAGGGCGGCAAGATCGGACTTTTCGGCGGTGCCGGAGTGGGAAAAACTGTATTAATCATGGAACTCATTAACAATATCGCCAAACAGCATGGCGGTCTCTCTGTTTTTGCGGGGGTGGGCGAGCGGACAAGGGAAGGAAACGACCTCTGGCTCGAAATGAAAGAGTCAGGCGTTATTGATAAAACCGTGCTGGTTTTCGGACAGATGAATGAACCTCCCGGCGCAAGGCTTCGTGTCGGATTATCCGCTCTAACGCAAGCGGAATTTTTCAGGGATAAAAGAGGGCAGGATGTTCTTCTGTTTGTTGACAACGTATTCCGGTTTACCCAGGCCGGTTCTGAAGTTTCAGCTTTATTAGGGAGAATGCCGTCCGCGGTAGGATACCAGCCGACCCTTTCCACAGAAATGGGAAACATGCAGGAAAGAATCACATCAACCAAAAAAGGATCTATCACGTCTGTGCAGGCGATTTACGTTCCTGCGGATGATATTACAGACCCGGCTCCGGCAACAACATTCTCTCATTTAGATGCCACCACCGTTTTGTCACGGCAAATTGCGGAACTCGGCATTTACCCGGCTGTTGATCCATTAGATTCAACATCACGAATTCTGGACCCCAGGGTAATAGGCGATGAACATTACAGTGTAGCAAGAAATGTGCAGGGAATTTTACAAAAATACAAAGACCTGCAGGATATTATAGCCATTCTTGGAATGGAAGAACTCTCTGATGAAGACAAACTCACTGTTACCAGGGCAAGGAAAATTCAAAAGTTTCTTTCACAGCCTTTCTTTGTGGCTGAGCAGTTCACGGGTACACCAGGAAAATATGTGAAACTGGAAGACACTATCCGAAGTTTTAAAGAAATTGTCGATGGAAAACATGATGATGTACCGGAACAAGCGTTTTACATGGTGGGCGATATGAGCGAAGTGCTTGAAAAAGCCAAGAAAATGAAGGAATAAAACCATGCCCTAATTTCCACCTATCAATGGGGGACACAGGGGATGTTAGCTACATTACAACTCAAAAGGATATGGCTGAAGATAAAACATTCAAGTTAGAGCTTATCATTCCTAACGAGGTGGTATTCAGTAAAGACGTGATAAGTATTACGGCGCCAGGCTCAGAAGGATGCCTGGGCATCCTGCCTCAACATGCTCCTTTAATTACATCTTTAAAAGAAGGACAGATAAAAATTCAGGAATCTCAAAAGTCTGAGCTTCTGGTTTCTATCAGAGAAGGGTTTCTTGAAGTCTTAAATGATAAAGTTGTTATCCTGGTTGATAAAACAGAAATAGAAACGCGAGCCTCCCTATCATAAATAAAAAAGCAATAGAGGAGTTTTTTTAAATGAACTTTGTTTTTACCTCAATAATAATGTTTGTTTTCTGGATACTCCTGTCAGGTGAGTTCCATTTTTTACTCATGCTCTCAGGTATTGTATTTAGCCTCTTTGTTGCGTACATATCTCATGACCTTTTGATCGGAAGCGATAATATTAGACTTTTCTCTACAAGGATGCTCAGATTCTGCAGATACGTGCCGTGGCTTGTCTGGCAGATTTTGCTGGCTAATCTCGACTTGGTCTATCGCACCCTGCACCCGAAAATGCCGATAGACCCACAGGTTATCAGATTTGATACAGCTCTTAGGTCAGATATAGGGATAACAGTTCTTGCCAACTCAATAACACTCACACCCGGTACAGTCACTATAGTGGCAAACCAGGATGGTGAATTCATTGTCCATGCCATAGCAAGGAAGCCTGCTAAAGATCTTCTGGCAGGCGAGATGCAGGCAAAGGTAAAGAGAGTAGAGGGATAATCAATGTTTGATGCAGTTGCAACTATTATTGTATTTGCAGCAATTTTAGTCCTGTACAGGGTTATTAAAGGACCCACGATTTATGACAGAGTGCTCGCTGCAAATGCGATAGGAACAAAAACTGTGGTGCTCATAGCACTTATAGGATTTATCTATGAGCGCCCACATTTTCTTGATATTGCATTGGTATATGCGCTTATAAACTTTATAGCAACTATAGCTATTCTTAAATATCAAGAAATGGGGAGACTGGACTGATGGTAGTCACAACGATTATATCATACCTCTTTTTGGCAGTCGGTTGCTTTTTGATTGTGGTTGCATCAATTGGGATAATCCGGTTCCCTGATGTTTATTCCAGAATACATCCTGCGGGCAAGTCTGACACCCTCGGACAGGCAATGATATTTATAGGATTGATGATTTATGAAGGGCTTTCTTTTGTAAGCATTAAGCTCTTAATAATTGTCATATTTATATTTATTACTAATCCGACAGCGACCCATGCTCTCGTAAATGCAGCACATGCGGCGGGTCTAAAGCCATGGGAAAAAGGTGATGACAGAAATTGATCATTCGCCAATACCATATAGTTTCTAATGAGTAAATTTGAATTTGTTGAACTAAATTGTTTGTTAAGATTATTGTCACTAAAAGATGACTAATTTTAGTGGAAAAATGAAAAAGGAATGAATTGATGATTGATTTGATGCTTCTTTTATTTCTTGTTGTGTGTGCTATTGCCGCAGTTTCCATGAAGGACTTGCTGAGTACAACCATTATCCTTGGAGTATATAGCTTAATAATGACTGTAGTATGGACAAGGCTGAATGCAGTAGATGTTGCCTTTACAGAGGCGTCTGTTGGGGCCGGTATTACAACAGTGTTAATAATAGCAGCATTGAGCAGAACAAAAAGGGAGGAAGAAGGTCAGGAATATGGGATGTGGAGCAAGCTGTTGAATCCTCAAGACTTAAAGTTGACTGATAAACAGTCGCCACTTTTATGGTTGACATCCTTATTTATTGTACTAATAACCGGAGCTGTATTGATATATGGCACCATTGATATGCCTGATTTTGGAGACCCAGATGCACCGGCGAATATTCATTTGGCTAAAAGGTTTATAGAAGAATCCTATGAAGAAACAGGTGTACCTAATTTTGTTACCGCGATTCTTGCAAGCTATAGAGGATATGATACCCTCGGAGAGACTACTGTCATATTTACAGCAGGGATATCTTTGATATTGCTGTTAAGGAGAAAGAGCTATATCTGTGATACTACTATCAAAGAGAAAGAAATGAAGGAGCACATAGTTATAAGAACTATCTCCAGAATCCTGATCCCATTTGTGCAGCTTTATGCACTTTATGTTATTGCTCATGGTGAACTTAGCCCGGGCGGTGGGTTTCAAGGCGGAGTAATTTTTGGCTCAAGCATAATTCTTTATGTAATAGCCTTCGGTCTAGAGGAAGGAAGGAAGGTAAGAATTTTTCGAGAGATGGGCGACCTTTTAAATTCAACAGGCGTTTTAATATATGCAGGCATTGGGGTTCTCTGTTTATTGGCAGGGGGTGCATATCTCGAATACGATAAGCTCCCTCTGGGGTCAGAAAAAATGGCAAGTTCTTTAGGAATTTATGGCATTGAAATAGGTGTAGGGATTACAGTTGCTGCTGTAATGATAACCATATTCTTTATAACAGCAAGGCATGAAAGATGATTGAGCTCATTTTAGGAAAATATAACTACTGGGTTTATATAACGCTTATGATGATAGGATTTTATGCAATGATTGAAAAAGAAAACCTGATTAAAAAAATCATTGGCATGAATATCTTTCAAACGGCAGTGTTTCTTTTTTACATATCTATTGCTAAGGTAAAAGGAGGAACTGCACCTATACTATGGGAAAAAGAAGGAATCCCGTACGATAACCCCATTCCACATGTACTGATCCTTACCGCTATTGTTGTATCTGTGAGCACAACAGCAGTTGCCCTTGCCCTGATAATAAGGATATTTAAGGAATACGGCACTATTGAAGAAGATAAAATCCTAATTATGAGTGAAGTGAGCGGCAAACAGGATTCGACAGAAAATTCCAAATTTTTATCTTCCACCTCCTTGCTTCAGAAGGGAGAATGACTTTGACAGAAAGCCTTCCAATCCTGGTCATCATTATACCTTTAATATCAGCAATTATAATTCCTCTCATCGGAAGGATTGATAAGTCAATTGCCTTTGCTTTCGTCATATCTGCAAATTTTTTGTCCTTTATCATCTCAATTTCTCTTTTAAATACTGTCATGGAAACCGGCAGAATCAGTTATTGGCTTGGCGGCTGGGAGCCTCCATGGGGTATAGAGTATGTGGTTGATTATCTAAGTGGCTTTGTACTCGTCATTGTTTCATTCATTGCTTTTATTATATCAGTATACGCAAAAAAGAGTGTTGAGATGGAGGTTGAAGGGGAAAAAATACTCCCCTTTTACTCAATATACATGTTACTAGTTACAGGGTTTATGGGGATGATCATAACCGGAGATATATTTAATCTTTATGTGTTTATTGAAATATCAGCTCTTGCTGGTTATGCCCTGATTGCCATAGGGAAAAAGAGAGCTGCTCTTATAGCTAGTTATAACTATCTTGTGTTAGGCACAATAGGAGCCACATTTATCCTCCTTGGTATCGGCTACCTTTACATGGCTACCGGCACTTTGAATATGGCAGATTTGAGAGAGCGGCTGCCTATGCTTTATGACTCAAAGGTTGTGCTAACTGCCTTTGCATTTATAACGGTTGGGCTGAGCCTGAAACTCGCCCTTTTCCCGTTTCATATTTGGTTACCAAACGTATACAATCATGCTCCATCGGTTGTGTCCGCTTTAATGGCAGCAACTTCCGCAAAGGTTATTGCTTATGTTCTTGTGCGGATAATGTTTTCTGTATTTACGATGAAGTTTGATCTGGAGGTTGTGCCTGTTACAAAGATACTCCTCTTCCTTTCCGTCATTGCAATTATTGCCGGCTCTGTTCTTGCTATTGCCCAGACTAATATAAAACGGATGCTGGCATACTCCAGTATTGGGCAGATCGGATACATCGTCCTTGGCATTGCCATTTCAAATCAACTATCCATGACCGGAAGCCTTATCCATTTACTAAACCACGCCCTGATGAAAGGAACCTTATTTCTTGTAGTCGGTGCTGTTGTTTACAAAACAGGCATGGAAGATATATCGAGTCTCAAAGGTATGGGTAAAAAGATGCCTTTTACTATGGCTGCCTTTACAATTGGAGCGCTTTCGATGATCGGTGTTCCCCTTACCGTTGGTTTTGTTAGCAAGTGGTATCTTGCCCTTGGCGCCCTGAAGGCCGGTATGTGGTTCTTGGTTTTCATAATCCTTGTAAGCTCTCTCCTTAATGCGGTGTATTTCTGGAGGGTTATTGAGGGGATATACTTTCATCAGAAGCCAAAAGTCAGAAGTCAGAAGTCAACAACTAAGGATTCAATCGAAAGCCTGAAACCCGAAATCCAAAATCAAGACGATGCTCCTGTGGGTATGCTTATCCCGACGCTTATCCTTGCCGGTCTCTGTATAGTTTTTGGTATTGCTGCTTTTATACCTGTATCTGTGGTAACACCAATTGTAAACATGCTTCTGGAGGTGTGAATTAGTGGAAATAATACAATCAGCACAGCCGCTTTATACCGTAGCCGTTTCTCTTTTAGCGATTATTCTTATCGGCTTGTCTGGTAATAAAGACCCTAACTTGAGAGAATCTTGGACAATCTTGGCAGCAATAATAAAGTTCTTTATGGTTGTTTCTATGATTCCACAAATCCTTGATAGTAAAGTAATTGAATATTCTCTCATCACGCTCCTACCGGGACTTGAAATAAAATTCAGAGTCGATGCCCTTGCCCTTACCTTTGCCACCACCGCTTCTTTTCTTTGGATTATCACATCGTTTTATTCTATTGGATATATGAGGACATTAAAGGAACATGCGCAGACTAGATATTTTATGTGCTTTGCCGGAGCAATGGCAGGAGCCATTGGCGTAGCCTTTTCTGCAAACCTGTTTACCCTTTTTCTCTTTTACGAAACTATCACCTTTTGCACATTCCCTCTTGTTGCCCATAGTGAAAAACCCGATGCCATAAAAGGTGCCAGAAAATATATTGTTTATCTACTGGGCACATCTTTAGCTTTTCAGTTATTTGCCATATTTCTTACATATAATGTTGCGGGAACTCTCGAATTTTCTAATCAGGGTATTCTGGCTGGAAAAGCTTCCAATGCACTGTTGACTGTAATATTTATACTTTTCATTGCCGGGGTCGGAAAAGCCGCTATGATGCCACTTCACGCTTGGCTTCCTGCTGCCATGGTTGCTCCTGGGCCTGTAAGCGCCCTCTTACATGCAGTGGCAGTAGTGAAGGTAGGAGTCTTTACAGTCGTAAAGGTGATACTTCATGTATTCGGAATTGACCTGCTCTCTCAACTTGGTCTCGGCACGTGCCTTGCTTATTTTGCTTCTTTTACTATAATAGTTGCATCCGTTATAGCGTTAAGACAGGATAATTTAAAAGCATGTCTTGCATATTCAACTATTAGCCAGCTATCTTATATCGTACTTGGTGTTGCACTCCTTGCTCCGTCCGGAATTACAGGGAGCATCTTGCACATAACAATGCATGCATTTGCAAAGATAACCCTGTTTTTTACAGCAGGAACAATTTATTTAGTTACTCATAAGACAAGGATAAGCGAGCTTGCCGGAATAGGAAAACAGATGCCATTTACAATGTCGGCCTTTGCAGTGGCCTCACTTTCTATGATAGGTATCCCCCCTCTCGGTGGTTTTTTGAGCAAGTGGTTTTTAGCTATTGGATCTATAGAGGCGAAGCAAATACCAATTATTATTGTGTTGGCGACAAGCTCAATTCTTAATGCATCTTATTTTCTGCCAATAGTACATGCAGCATTCTTTAAAGAACCTCATTATGCTAAGCACCAGTCCCCTAAGCCAAAACAAAACATGCTTGAGGCCCCTGCCCTTGTGCTGATACCGCTTATGATTACTGCTATAGGGACGTTGGTATTGTTTCTATGGCCGTCGTTGTTTCTTGACCTTGCAAGGATCGTTGTTGCAGGTGTTACAGGAGAGAATTAAAAAGATGAAAAAAGAGATAGAGTTCTTTGATAAACCCAAAAACATAAAAATAATGCGCAGGGTATTCCACCTATCTCTTGTCGTGCTTATTGCCTTAGATTTTTTTATCTCAAAACACCCCCAATTCTCCATGGAAGGAATCCCGGGATTCTATGCCACGTACGGGTTTATTGCATGTGCTTTGATCATTGCCGTATCAAAGGCCCTGGGACTTTGGCTTAAAAAGAAAGAGGATTATTATGACTAACTGGATTCCTCCGGCAGCTATATTTATTTTTGGGGCATGCATTATCCCATTTCTAACAGGAAAGGCAAAGCAGGTCTATTTACTTCTACTTCCTGTTCTTGCTTTTATAAACCTTCTTAACATGCCTGAGGGTACAGACTGGGTATTTAATTTTCTTGGCTATGAAGTTATCTTTGGCAAGGTTGATAAACTGAGCAAGGTCTTCGGTTATATCTTTGTAATAATGGCATTTGGAGGGGCACTATTCTCTCTCCATTTAAAAGAGCAGCAAGAATCTGTGGCTGGATTTCTTTATGCCGGCGGCTCTCTCGGGGTTGTATTTGCAGGAGACTTCCTTTCTCTCTTTATCTTCTGGGAAATTATGTCAGTTTCATCAACTTACATCGTCTGGAGCCGAAGAACAAAGGCAGCCCAAGATGCGGGGTTAAGATATATCCTTGTGCATCTATTGGGTGGACTGTTCCTTTTATTCGGCATAATCATAAACGCATCTAATTCGGGCTCTATCGAGTTTGGTTTTATAGAATTAAATGGATTAGCGTCTTATCTTATACTGATTGGTTTTGCCGTGAATGCTGCCATTCCTCCTCTGTCTGCATGGCTCTCCGATTCCTATCCTGAGTCAACAGTAACAGGAGCTGTATTCCTGAGTGCCTTTACAACCAAGACTGCAGTGTATGTCCTGTGCAGGGCGTTTCCAGGCGCAGAAATTTTGATATGGGCAGGGGCATTGATGACGATATACGGCATTATATATGCCATCTTAGAGAATGATATGAGGCGGGTTTTGGCATATAGCATTATTAACCAGGTTGGATTTATGGTGGCAGGAATTGGAATAGGCACGGAACTATCAATCAATGGTACTGCCTCACACGCCTTTGCACATATCCTCTATAAGGCTTTGCTTTTCATGTCTGCCGGAGCGGTACTGTATAGGACAGGTAAAAGCAAGTGCACAGACCTAGGTGGGCTGTATAAGACAATGCCTGTAACCCTTATTTTTTGTCTTGTTGGTGCAGCCTCTATCTCAGCGTTTCCTCTAACCGGAGGATTTATAAGTAAATCAATGATAATTTCCGCATCAGGCCATGAGAAGATGACAGTTATATGGTTGCTTCTCAACCTTGCATCAGCAGGGGTCTTCCTCCATGCAGGCATAAAATTCCCCTACTTTGTATTCTTTGCGAAGGACTCAGGTTTAAGGCCAAAGGAGCCGCCTTTAAACATGCTTCTTGCCATGGGCTTTTTTGCCTTTTTATGCATCTTTATCGGTGTATTTCCCGGGGTGCTTTACAGGATACTCCCATATCCTGTTGAATTTGTTCCTTACACTGCGAGTCATGTGATTAACCAACTCCAGATACTCTTATTCTCTGCCTTAGCGTTTTTTACACTCTTAAAATTTCTCCAGAGAACAGAAACGATAAGCCTCGATACCGACTGGTTTTATAGAAAAGGGTCCAGAGCCTTCTTGTGGTTTGTGGATAATCCAATGTCCAGATTTGGTCACCAGATGGGAAAGATTTTTTTCTATTATATCCTGGATTCCCTCATATGGTTTAGCAGAAACCCACTGGCAGTTCTCAAGATGGCTGCTGATACAATGTTCTTGTTGGTTAGCGATCCTGATCAAAGAATAGAAATAAAGAAACGAATAGAAAAAGAGAAGGAAATCTATCCGGGTGATATAATCAAACACTGGCCTATAGGCTCAACAGTTCTGTACCTGACCTTCTTTCTCTTAACCTGTTTGTTGGTGTATTACTTGTAAAGTAAAACTAAATCGTTCAATAATGTCTTCAGATTCTTTGAACAGGGGTGGGCGACATTGACGAAGTGCTTGAAAAAGCAAAGAAAATGAAGTAATAAAACCATGCGCTGTTTTCCCCCCTATCAAGAGGGGAAACAGGTGGTGTTAACTACATTACAGCTCAAAAAAAAATGGCTGAAGAAAAAACATTCAAGTTGGAAATTATCACGCCTAACGAGGTGGTATTAAGCAAGGATGTGTTGAGCATTACAGCTCCCGGAGCAGAAGGATCCTTTGGAATCCTTGCCAACCACGCACCTTTTATGACTTCCCTTGACAAAGGCGAACTGAAAATCAAAGAACCCGGCCAGGTAAATCCTCTAATTATCGACATCAATAAAGGCTTTCTCGAAGTCTTAAACAACAAAGTTGTTGTCCTCGTCGATAAAGTCAAAACCGAAGATCAAGAGTAGTCTTACTTGTTAGAACCATGATTGTCATTCCCGCATGGTTTCAGCTGGAATCCGGGTGTGAACAAATCCAAAATAGCTCAACTGCGTTAAAATATTGACAGTCAATGGTGCGCAATGTAAAATTTTTAACTAAGGAAAAAAAGATAAAATTTCACAATTTATAAAAATATTAAAGGAGATGGAAAACTATGGCGGAAGATTTGAAAAGCGCAATTGAAAAAGGTGACCTGGAAGCAGTATCCGCGCTATTAGAAAAAGGGATAAGCGTTAATGAAATGCTGGAATCTGAATTTACTCCCTTAATCACCGCAACAAACAGCGGCCATTTTGATATTGTAAAAAAATTGATTGAGAGTGGAGCTGACGTAAATGCAAAATGCGAACGTGACATAACAGCTCTCAAAGCGGCATCGGCTCATGGAGATATAGAAACAGTCAAGCTCTTATTGGAGAACAGCGCAGATCTAAATGCGGCTGGAGGAACTTTACCGGCAATACTGATAGCTGCAAGTAACGGCCATATAAATCTTGTCAAGTTCATGCTGGAAAAAGGAGCCAAGATTAATTTAAAAGATGAGAGAGAGTATGAAGCAGTAATGAATGCGGCACACAATGGTCACTTGGAGGTTGTAAAACTTTTGATGCAAACGGAAGGTAATCAAAGCAAAAAAAAATAAGCGTGCAAGCTTCAGCGCTTAACCTGCTATAGTTTCTTTCACTTGCAGCTCACTTTTGGTTGCTCAAAACGAAATAGATCCAAACTTTCTCTCATATGCTGCTCATCTGTAGTTTAGGTAAGTGTTACCATCTATGATTGATACTTTAATATTGAAGCTCCCCGGAACAATGACCTACCCTAAATCTTAGTGCCACCCTTAGAGTGATGATTTTCTATACGATCAGTTGAAGCGTAGCGGAAACTGATGGTATAGGTTAATATTTTCATTGTGCTCATAATTACGGATACTGATTAGCAATTTCATTACCGCTTATGGTAGATTTAGAGAATAAGCGGAAATCACTATTAGGGGAAAGGCTCACAAGTGGAGTCATTTTTATTGAGGAACGAAAATGACAGTTGGTGGTGGTTTTAAAGCGATTAAGTATTCTCTAAAAGTTGCACGTGCAGCAGGGTTCCGAAAGATACTGCAGGCTAGTTTGTCTAAAAATACCTGTAAATCCTGTGCGTTGGGCATGGGAGGCCAAAAAGGGGGAATGGTCAACGAAACGGGGAATTTTCCAGAAATTTGTAAAAAAAATTTTCAGGCCCAAATCACAGATATTCAGCCCTCCATTTCAGAGAAGCTATTTCAAAAAAAAAGCATCGAGGATTTGAAAAAGACTCCGACTCGATTATTGGAGCGAAGCGGACGGCTCAATACCCCCCTCTATAAAGATAAAGGCGATTCTCATTATTCCACGATTTCCTGGGAGCAGGCATTAGAAAGAATCGCAAATCAATTCAAAGCGACTCTTCCTGAACGAACCTTTTTTTATAGTTCCGGGCGTTCTTCCAATGAAGCCGCGTTTTTACTACAACTCTTTGCGCGCATTTACGGTACCAATAACATTAACAATTGTTCTTACTATTGTCATCAGGCATCCGGGGTAGGAATCGGTTCGACGATAGGAACAGGGTCAGCAACGATTCAACTGCAAGACCTAGAAAAAGCTGATTTAATTTTTGTCATTGGAGCCAATCCAGCCTCAAACCACCCCCGATTTATTCGTCAACTGCTCAATTGTCGTCGACGCGGGGGGCATGTCATTGTTATCAACCCCGCCAAAGAAAAAGGACTGGTGAAATTTGCGATTCCTTCGGATGTCAGATCAATGTCTGTGGGAGGGAGTCCGATTGCTTCTGAATACATTCAGATTCATATTGGAGGGGACATTGCGTTACTCAAAGGGATTGCAAAAGCCGTGCTTGAGACGGGAAAGCACGATCTTCGTTTTATGGAGGATCATACTCATGGGAAGCAAGGCTATATAGCGGATCTTCAAGAGACCCCTTGGGAAATGATCGTTTTGTATTCTGGTATTTCTAAACAGCGCATCCAGCAAATCGCCGAGATTTACGGAAATTCCAGAAACGTCATATTTTCCTGGGCAATGGGAATCACGCATCATGAACATGGGGTGGAGAATGTTGAATCGATTGTCAATCTTGCACTGTTGCGTGGAATGGTCGGCAGGCGTTTCGCCGGATTGCTTCCCTTAAGAGGCCATAGCAATGTTCAGGGGGTTGGATCCGTTGGCGCAACACCGGTCTTGAAAGATAAGATTTTTAAAAATATAGAGAAGCACCTGGGGGTTCAACTTCTGACTACTCCTGGAATGGACACCATGTCTTGCATGAAGGCTTCCTACAACGGAAAAATCGATTTGGCCTTTTTACTGGGGGGAAACCTGTATAATGCCAACCCTGATACACAGTTTACGGAGAAGTCTTTAAACGCTATTCCTTTAAAGATTTTTTTAAACACCACGCTCAACCAAGGGCACTTTTGTGGAGTGGAACGAGAAGTCTTGATTCTTCCGGTAGCTGCTCGGGATGAGGAACGCCAGAAAACAACCCAAGAGTCCATGTTTAATTTTGTTCGGATGAGTGATGGCGGAATTGTTCGACTTGATAACGTGCGCTCGGAAGTTGAGATCATTAGTAGTATTGCTCAAAAAGTTTTGGTGGATAGCCCCATTGAATTTGGAAAATTAAAACGTCATCAAAATCTGAGAAAAGCCATCGCACAAACGGTTCCCGGGTTTGAAAAAATGAGCGAAATGGACGAAACTCAGAAAGAGTTCCATATTTCCGGTAGGACATTTCATCAAGCCCGCTTTGCAACTCCAGACCACAAAGCAAATTTTAGAATATGCTCAATTCCTTCATTGAAAGGAGAAGAAGGAGATTTTCGAATGATGACGGTTAGAAGTGAAGGGCAGTTTAATTCCATTATATATGAAGAAGAAGATATTTACAGGGAGCAAACAAGTCGCCGGGTGGTGCTGATGAATAAGGATGATATTCAAAATAAGGGATTACAAGAAAATGATCTCGTCACTTTAGAATCTTCCGTAGGAAAAATGGAACGGGTTATGGTGCGTGAATTTGATATTCCTTGTGGTAACGTCATGACCTATTATCCAGAATCCAATGTTTTAGTGCCAACCACGACCGATCCAAGAAGTCTAACTCCTGCATTCAAATTGGTTTGGGTGAAAATTTTATAAAGCGGAGAGGCTCCGCAACCACTATTCGGCATGGAGAACCAAACTGGACGAATGTTTGTTCAATCCGCCCAAAGGGTTGAGGCCATGGGAGATCGAAATCAAATGGAGCTTCCGTTCCGGTGAGCAAAAAAAACTTGTTAAAAAAAACAAGCTTTTACATAGTACTGGTATAATGGGGTAAGGCTTACAATTATGCAATTAGAATTCTAAAAATTGCGTTTTAAATTCTACAATCGTAAGTGCATTAGTCAGTAAAAGCGCTTACAAGCGGCCTTCCGGTTTTATCCTTATCAGAGTTTTCCTTGGTACTTCGGGTCTTTAGCCACCTCTATCATTTTAGCAAACCTTTTATTTTCCATGAAAAGCCTCAATTGACCTGCCAGAAAACCAAAAATCAATCCAACCAGACACGCAATAATCCAACCAGTAATAAAAAACATCTTTTTGGAATTTTCACTCTTTTCCTTGTCCTTAATTAATTGATCCTGACTTAGCTTAAACTCTTGTAATTCAAAACTTAATTTTTCTTTTTTCTTAATCGTTTCTGCAACATTCTTCTTAAGTTCTTCTATCTTCTTCTTAAGTTCTTCTATCTGACTTCTTTGGCGATCTATGGTATCTTTATGTTCTACAATTATTACACTTTTCGGTTTCTCGGCTTTTACCGTTTTTCGAAAAATCCACCCTTCTTTATCACTCGGGAGTAACACCTTTAACCATTCCTTCTCTTCCTTCAGTATCTTTAGAACCTGGTCCATTTTTACTACTTCTATAACGCTATTTTCCAATCCTGGTCCTGACCGAATGTTTGTAGATCCCCCACTAACATATACATTTTTGGAAAGTGCAACCTCAGGAAAAAAAAGGACCAGAGCAAGAGGCAACAGTAAAAAATGGGTTATTCTAATTACAATTTTCAGGTTTTCTTTAAACAGAACCATTATAATAAAATTGAATTTTTTGAATCACACAAGTGGGTTTTATTCCCCGTGAAATACAACACCTTTTCAACAAAATCTTATTCGATATCCTGTCCGCTTGCGGCAAAGACGTTCATTTGACTAAAATTGGTCTGATTTGTTTCTAATCTAATCTGCCACATAAAATACCTTTAATTCAAGCATTATTTTGTTTGAACTTCCCCTGTTTTTTAAGAATTAGCTATGGATAATAATAGGGTAAGGCTTGCAATTATGCAATTAGAATTCTAAAAAATGTGGTTTAAATTCTACAATCGTAAGCCTGACCAAAACCTGAGCACGAAAAATACCAGGTTCTTTCTACCCCAGCCCTAAGCTTTGAAATTCCGATACTGTAAAACAGTAATTTTGACTCGGAAATGCTGCTTTTGATATACTTATTAGTTTTGGAATAGAAATGGCAAAAATCACTCGAGTTTGGCTGGATGAATCTGAATATGAGTGTACTATGTGCGGCTCCTGTGAAGCTGTATGTGGCTCTGTTTTTGAAGTACCGGAAAAGATGGTTATTAAAGAAGGTGCAGACTTATCCCTTAAAGAAGAAATTGAAGAAGCTGCAAAAGGATGTCCTGCCAGTACGATTGCTATTGAATATGAGAATAGCGGAAAACGGAACAACCCGTTAATAGATAGGTACTGAATGGAACATGGATTCTATGTAACAGTTCACCGTTGCTACTTTTTTGCCAGCGGGACACTAAGTACATTGATTCATAATACATTAACATAAAGCAAAAACATTAGACGGGATAACAGGATGAATTAGAGGCTGGCATGATTTAAGCTTAGCTTTGTAAACGCTATTTATTATACAAAATAATCTTTTTAACACGTATTGAAAATATAATGAAGATAGAGCTTTTGATTAACAGATTAATATCCAGTTAATCCTGACAAATGATTATATAAAATACGTTGCCGAATATATGAAATAGTGTACTAAGGCACTAAGGAAATTGGGGTCACATCTCGCCAATCAACAAAATTCAAACTTAATGTGGTTTGTTCTGAAAAATTAATTAACCGCAGAGTTCCCAAAGGTGAAGAATAATTTATGGAAGAAGTTAAAAATTAAAATGTTCTTGAACCGCTGTATAAATAGCTTCATCAGTCATTTCAGGCTTTTCAATATCCACTTCAATCCATTTTGTTGAAGAAACTTTTTTAAACCATGTTAATTGCCTTTTAGCAAAATTTCTTGTTTCTTTTTTTATATTTTCAACTGCTTTTTCCAATGCCAACTCTTTCCTCAAATACTGAACGATCTCCTTATAACCTATACTCTGAAAAGGTTTTAACCGGTCTGAATACCCCCTGGCGAGAATAGCTTTGACTTCATTGACTAAACCTTTTTTGATCATCCTGTTAACACGCTCATTAATCCTTTGATACAACAAAGAGCGATCCATATTCAAAACAAGGTACAGAACATCATATTGATTTATCTCATGCTTCTCAGATGATTGTAAAGATGACATAGGTTTCCCCGTCAGATAATAGACCTCTAAAGCCCTTTCGATCCGAAATTTATCAGCGGGATTAATTTTCTTTGCCGCATCGGGATCTACTTTTAAAAGCTCATTATGCATGGCCGTGCACCCCTCTTTCTCTAAACTCTTTCTCAGGTTTTTCCTTACCTCAGGATCAGAAGGTGCAGCCATGGACAATCCTCTAGCAATAGCACTAATATATAAACCCGTGCCACCTGATACAATCGGTATTTTTCCTTTTGCGTGAAGTTTGTTGATTATTTTTCTCCCGTCTTTTTTAAATCTCCCTGCGTTATATTCTTCGTCAGGGTTTATTATGTTCGTCAAATGGTGAGGAATAGTTTTTCGATCTTTGATTGTAGGCTTTGCGGTTCCAATATCAAAATAACGATAAACCTGCATAGAGTCGGCACTGATAATCTCACTATTCAAGCGCTTTGCCAGATGGAATGATCTTTCAGATTTTCCTGTTGCTGTTGGTCCTGCGATTATTATTAAAGGAATCATAAATTTTCTGCATCTCTAAAGTATAGTTGCCATCATTATCATAGATATAAAGGGGGTCTAAAATTTTCGTCTTCATTTTTTGAAAATGCTCAGTTTTTTGTGGAGATTTTTTATTTACAACCCCATTTCCCCTACTTGCCAAGGAGGGGAAATGGGGGAGGTCTTCTTTTTTAACCCCCTCGATCAAAAACATCTTGGGATTGTTGTTTCTCTTTGAACAAATAAACCGGATTTTTTTTGGGATTAGTCCATGTTCTGCCATTGTACGAACAAGTTCATCATATCGTTCAGGGAGATAAATCATAACCAGTTTTCCCTTATTGCAAAGCAGGTTGAAAGCGCTTTTAAGAAGCTCCGGCAAAGTAATAAGAATTTCATGGCGCGCAATGGCTTTCTCTTCATTTGGATTCAGGCGCCCACTATTTAATTTTCGATAAGGGGGGTTGCTGACCACAATATCAAAATATCCATTTTTCAAAAATGATTTTGAGAACCTAATATCACCTTGAATCAACATTACCTGATTTTCAAGTCTGTTTTGGGCAATATTACGTCTGGCATGCTGCAACAAAGAATACTGGATATCAAGTCCTGCTATTTTAGATTTGGTCTTGCGTGACAGTAGCAAAGGGATAATGCCATTCCCTGTTCCAAAGTCAACAATTTTGTTCTCCTCCGTTGGAGATACAAAATCAGCTAATATAAAAGAATCTATCGAATACCGGTAACCGGCAACGCTCTGAAGAAGATATAATTGATTCATTTTCATCGAAAATCGCTTTTTGATTATTGTATTGTATTTTATAAAAACTTTAGACAGGATTACAGGATAAACAAAAAAAGCAATGACACTGTCATTGCACTCTAAAAATAATATAAAAACAATGTCACAGGATTTAGAATTGTTGATGTTATATTTTTTGACCGTTCAGGAGGAGTAGTTTATATTATGAGCATGTTATTAATAGGCCTTACAGGTGGAATTGCTTCTGGAAAGACCACGGTTTCAAATATGTTTGTAAAACTGGGTGCTCATTTGATTGATGCGGATGTTATAGCACGGGATGTTGTCAAACCGGACAAACCCGCCTGGAAGGAGATTGTCTCGGCTTTTGGCGAGTCAGTTTTAGATGATAAAAAAGAAATCATTCGCGAAAAGTTAGCAGCTGCAATTTTCAATTCTCCTGAAAAGCGCAAACAGCTTGAGGCTATTACGCACCCAAGAATTATTGAGGAGGAAAACCGGCTGATTAATGAGATACGAAAGAATAATAAACCTGGAATTATTATATTAGATGCTGCTCTACTAATCGAAGCTGGTCATCATAACCGTGTGGATAAGCTTATAGTTGTTTATTTAAACAAAAACACACAAATAAAAAGACTGAGGAAAAGAGATAGTCTAAGTTTCGCAGACGCCAAAAAACGGCTGGATTCCCAAATGTCTCTGAATGAAAAAGTTAATTTGGCCAATTATGTGATAGATAACGGCAAGTCCACTGATGAATCAGAAAAGCAGGTATCTCAAATTTATAAAAAACTAATTATGGAGTGCAGATGAACCCAGCAAAATATTTTAGACGAGATAACAAGATAATTTGAAAAAGTCTAGCTTGGCTTCGCTCACCTTTTTACTCCAAACAAAAAATCCAGTCCATCCTGTTAATCCTGCCAAAAAAAGTTAGCTGCTTTTATCTGAAAAATTCAGTGAGCTGTTTGCACTTAAAATGGACTGAAATATTTTAAGCCCATCCTGGTTTCCTAAAATACTCTCCGAGCATCTTTCCGGGTGCGGCATCATTCCTAAAACATTTCCTTCTTCATTGCAAATCCCGGCTATATTCAGGCAGGATCCATTAGGATTGGCATCGTCACTCACATCACCATCAGGAGAAGCGTATTTGAAAACAATCTGCTTATTTTCCTTCAGCTTGTTTAACGTTTTCTGATCGGCAAAATAGTTTCCATCGGCATGAGCGATAGGAATGGTTAACAGTTCACCATCCTTTAAGTTTCTGGTAAATGGAGTGCTGCTATTCTCCACTTTAACTGTTACATTTTTACAAATAAACTTTAATGACTTGTTTCTCATCATTGCCCCGGGCAAAAGGCTTGCTTCCATCAAAACCTGGAATCCATTACAAATACCGATTACCAGACCACCTTTTCCGGCGAATTTAATTACACCGTTCATAATCGGGGAGAATCGGGAAATAGCGCCGGGCCTCAGGTAATCTCCGTAAGAAAAACCGCCGGGTAAAATAAGGCAGTCATAATTTTTTTTTATTTCATCTTTATGCCATAAAAAATCAACTTCCTGTTCTAATACATGCTTTATAATGTGATAACAATCATGATCACAGTTAGAACCAGGGAAAACTATAATTCCAAATTTCATATTTTGTAATTTATTCAACATCGGGGTCAATTTCAAACCGGTAATCTTCAATGACGGTATTAGCTAAGAGTTTTTTACACATTTCTTTCAGCTTATTCCCCGCTTCCTCTTTATTTGTTCCTTTCATTTTTATTTCAATTATTTTCCCCACCCGAACTTCCTGAATTTCTTTATAACCGAGATCGAATAAAGAATGCTGGATTGCTTTTCCCTGGGGTTCGAGAATACCTTTTTTTAAAGTTATGTAGATTTTTGCGTTCACCAGAAGACCCCCTTATTCAATATATTTCAGACAGGATAACAGGATAAACAAGGTATTAAAATAGAAATAAAAATTTTTATAAAGAATGAAACACAAACTGATTTTCCTGATTGCTGATGGTTGACTGCTAAACGCTCACTTCTATACTAATAAGCACTTTTGTTAATTAATCCTTTCCAGATAGTGAGCCACATAATCTTCAAATCAAATAAAAGGGACCAGTTTTCGATATAATAAAGATCATATTCAATCCGTTTTTTCAACGATGAATCTCCTCTCCAGCCGTTTACCTGCGCCCATCCTGTAATTCCAGCTTTCATTTTATGCCGCAGCATATACTGATACACAGATTTTTTAAAATCATTGACAAACACAGGCCGTTCTGGCCTTGGCCCTACTATGCTCATATCACTTTTCAGTACATTAAAAAACTGCGGAAGTTCATCGAGACTGGTTCTTCGCAAAAATTTTCCTATTGATGTTCTTCTAGGGTCACCATTTTTTGCCCAGACTGCCCCTGTTTTTTCCTCAGCATCCTCAAACATGGTCCTGAATTTATACATTGTAAAATGGCGGCCACCGAATCCCATGCGTTCCTGTTTATAAAGAAAGGGTCCTTTTGAAGTTAATTTTAAAGCAATCGCTATAATTATAATCATCGGGGACATAACAATCACTACGATTAAAGAAGCAATAATATCAAAAAATCTCTTCAATAGTTTGTTCCAGCCATATAAAGGCCCTTCACTTAAACTAACTATAGGTAGGCCGTCTATGTCATCTATCCCTGGGTTTAGCCGCATAAACTGTAAAAGATCCGGCACAACTTTGATATCGACAAATTCTTCCCCTAAGTAGCTTATAACTTTTTCTAATCTATCATGGGCATGGCGAGGCAAAGCTATAAAAATCTGGTCTACATTATATTCCTTCACGATTTTTTGAACATCTTCCAATTGCCCTAATATCTTTTTTCCTGAAACGGATTGACCAACTTTTTTAGAATGATTCGTTAAAAATCCAACTATATTAAATCCTATTTCAGGATGAAGATTAATCTTTTCAGCAAGGTTTTTTGCCAGATCCCCTGCTCCAACGATTAAAACATGTCGGAGGTTGTACCCTTTTTCTCTAAAATATTTTAAGGTCTTTCTTAAGTAAAAACGAGAAAGGCTGATAGTTATAATACTAAAAAACCAGAAAAGGACCATTACAATTCGAGAATATGAATTTTCACGATAAAAAAAGGTAATCGCAGTAAGGATAACAATGGATAAAGAAACTGCCTTAAATATGTTAACAAACTCATCAAACTGCTTTTTACCCCTCATTGGTTTATAAAGACCGCCCCCTATAAGGCATACGGGAAAAACAATGCTAATGAAGAGGAGAAATATCAAGTAGTCGCTGAAAAACGGTAAGGGATGCCTTAAAGGAAATAATTCCAGAGTAAATCGAATAAAGAAAGAGGCTAACCACGAGAAAACAACCGAGGCAAGGTCGGTAATAAATAGCACTGAAATAAATACCTGAGCGTATTTTTTTAGCATTGGAAATAAACCATTTATTTCAATTTTCTAAAAAAAGATAAAAGATTATTATACACTGCAACATGGTATGGCAGAAAATTTTTGATTTATTAGCAAATAGATACTGAGGAACAAATGTTTCAAAACGAGAGAAATGGTTAAAGAGAAAATATCTCCTTTTTCAATGGTATCATTTGCCTCATGCAGCCGGATATTTACGTTTAAGAATTTGACAATAAAATCGAGGATTTTAGCGGTGCGGAGCTAAGTATTTTTATCAATTCTGAGATTTTCCTCAGTGGATTCTGTCATTCTATTTCAAAATATTTTTAATCCCTCTGATAGCCTGACGGGTGCGATGCTCGTTTTCTACTAAGGCAAAACGCACATAATGGTCTCCCCCTTCTCCAAATCCGATCCCCGGAGACACAACAACTTTTGCCTCTTTCAAAAGAAATTTTGAGAACTCCAATGATCCCATCTTTTTAAAATTATCAGGGATTTCCGCCCATACAAACATCGTGGCTTTGGGCTTTTCAATCTGCCATCCTGCCTGGTTGAGTCCGTTAACCAGCAGATCACGACGCGTTCTATAGGTTTCAACTATTTTATTGACACAGTCTCGCTTACTGTTTAAAGCGATAATAGAAGCGATCTGTATCGGTTGAAACATGCCATAATCTAGGTAACTTTTTATGCGGGCTAATGCGCCTATAATTTCTGAATTGCCTACCGCGAAACCAACTCGCCAGCCCGGCATATTATAGCTCTTTGAAAGGGAAAAAAGCTCAACCCCTACCTCTTTCGCTCCCGGTACCTGCAGCATACTTGGGGCCTTGTAACCATCAAAAACAAGATCTGCATAAGCAAAATCATGAACAACAATAACATTATGCTCCCTGGCAAATTCTATAACCTTCTCAAAAAAATCATAGTCTACGCAGACAGTAGTGGGATTATGCGGAAAGTTGATAATTAAAATCTTAGGGTGAGGCCAGTGGCTTTTAAACGCCTTTAAAAGATTTTCAAAAAAATCACCCTCTTTGTTCATGGGAACCTGAACTACATCTCCATTTGCTATTATTACGGCATAATTATGGATGGGATAAGTAGGTGTAGGCACCAGGACAATATCTCCCGAACCGATAATGGCCAACGATAAATGAGAAATACCTTCTTTAGATCCTATAGTTGCAATAGCTTCTGTTTCCGGGTTCAATTCAACATCAAAATTTCTTTTATACCAGTTTGTAATAGCAAGTCGCAAATTTGGAATACCCTTTGAAGCTGAATAACGATGGTTTTGAGATGCACCCGCTTTTTCAATGAGCTTTTTCACGATAAAATCAGGCGTCGGCTGGTCCGGGTTCCCCATTCCAAAATCAATAATGTCTTCTCCCCTTCGGCGAGCTTCAATCAGTAATTCCCTCACAATATTAAATACATAGGGAGGAAGTCTTTTTATTCTTTGAAATTCCCGCATAATTTTTCTGCACTGCAAGTCTATATCACTTTGTTATTTTAGCAAATTTTTTTGATCCCTTATTAATAGGGAATAAGAATAGTTTAATTCCCCCTTGTTTTTTTGGGGGGTAAAAAATGTAAATTCCTCCTTAGCAAATGGGGATACTGGGGGTTGTTATTATTTGATTTCAACCATCCCTGATCTCAACCCTTCGGGCGGCCTTCCTTTTGGAATCCGTCCAATTCGGCTTTCCTACAGAATTGTGTTAGCGGCCCTGCCGCTCTGCGTTATAAGAGCTTCTTACAAAAGGACCGGATGTTGTATACTTAAAACCTATCTCGTTTCCTATTTCTTTGTATTGATCAAAAACCTCGGGGTAAATAAACTTTTCTACCGGCAGGTGGTTTTTTGATGGCTGCAAATATTGTCCAATGGTAATAGCGTCACAATCAACAGTCCTCAAATCACTCATAACATTTACAACCTCTTCAAACCTTTCACCCAGACCAACCATAATACCGGATTTTGAAATAACTTCTGGAGC
Organism: uncultured Nitrospirota bacterium; assembly: GCA_913051775.1. Lineage (GTDB taxonomy): Bacteria > Nitrospinota > Nitrospinia > CAJXCL01 > CAJXCL01 > CAJXCL01. Next base: position 54,740 of record CAJXCL010000002.1, read on the forward strand.
CTGCTTCTTAACAGTCTCTATCAGTTTTAATGATTTATTATAATCAGCTTGGGGCCTGACTTCTGGATACAAGCGAGGCACTGTTTCAATATTATGATTATATATATCCGGCTTACCTGATTTTAAAATCTCTTGTGGGTCTAAATCAGGTGTTAATATTTCTACTGAAATATCAGAACTAATTTTTCTCACAGCATTAATCGTTAAAGCAAACTGTTTTGCCCCACCATCTTCGAGGTCGTCCCGTGTCACAGAAGTAATCACAACATGATTTAAACCTATTTCTACTGCTGTTTTAGCTACTTCTTCAGGCTCAATGGGATTAACCGGTAACGGATCGCCGCTAAAAACAGCGCAAAACCCGCAGTTGCGTGTACAAACATTTCCCAAAATCATAAACGTAGCAGTAGGTTTTGAAAAACACTCAAAAATATTAGGACATTTAGCAGACTCGCAAACGGTATGTAAATTTCTTTTTCTTAACAGCCGTTTTACATCGTGGCTCTTACGATTCCTGAAACTCTTTTTAAGCCAAGGTGGCAATCGCCTATTGTTGGACTGACCGTATTTAATATTTTGTTTTATTTCGATATGCATTCTCTATTTTTACAATTAATTTGCAATTTTATGCAAGTATTTTGTAATTTTGCATAATAGCACAATGATTTGAAGTGTTACTAAAAAAATTATACGCAACAATCTGTTTCCAAAATTAAAAGGTCGCGGAGTTCGCCGAGAAAAATCGATAGAATGGCTGAAGAAGCTTGACTATACAAAACTTTTTTATCTTGTTTATTCTGTTATCCTGTCTATAATTCTTTTAAATAGATGCTAATTAATTTATTTAAGATTTGGTCATTATGAGAAAATCGGTTGTCAGCATTGTAGGAAGACCTAATGTCGGAAAATCCACTTTGTTCAATAAAATAATCGGCCGCAGAAAGGCGATTGTGGAAGACACTCCGGGTGTTACACGGGATCGAAATTATGAAGAGACTTCCTGGAACGACTACACTTTTGATCTTATTGATACCGGTGGGTTTGAGCCGGCGTCAAAGGAAGACATGCTGTCCCAGATGAGAAGCCAGACTCAATTGGCAGTAGAAGAATCAGATGTTATTATTTTTCTTTGCGACGGGAAAGAAGGTCTTATGCCTGCTGATGAAGAAGCAATCAATCTTTTAAGAAAATTCCACAAACCCATCCTGCCTGCTGTAAATAAAATCGATGATCCATCTCACTCAAACAGAATTTACGATTTTGCCGGATTGGGTTTTGGAGAAATAATATCTGTTTCCGCGGAACATAAGTTAGGGATATCTGATCTCATGGACAAAGTTACTGACTGTCTCGCGCACCTTCCAAAAACAGAAACTGGCAATGACCTTCCCGGGGAAGATACAAAAATAGCTATTATAGGTCGTCCAAATGTGGGAAAATCTACTTTAATTAACCAAGTATTAAAAGAAAAAAGGCTTATGGTCAGCCCGGCGCCGGGCACGACGCGGGACCCCATTGATACCCGGGTGGAAATAGACGGAAAAAGATATATCTTTACTGATACCGCCGGCATCAGGCGAAAAGGGAAGGTATCCGGCAGGCTTGAAAAATATTGCGTTATCATGGCTAAAAAAGCAATGGAGCGGTCTGATATAGCGCTTTTAATACTTGACGCAAAAGAAGGAGTAACCGCACAGGATTCTAAAATAGCGGGATACGCTTATGAAATGGGGAGAGGATGCATTATTGTCATTAATAAATGGGATCTTGTGGAAAAAGATCATAAGACCATAGAAAAATACAAAGACAGTGTACTGCAGCATATGAAATATCTTTCTTATGCCCCTGTTATTTCTTTATCGTCTCTTACAGGTCAACGGGTTCATAAAATCTTTCCATTGATTGGCAAAATCTCAGAAGAATATTCCAAGCAAATTAAAACCTCTCTTCTTAATAAATCATTTAATGAAATTCTCGCGCAAAACCCGCCTTCTCTTTATCGCGGAAAGCCGGTAAAGTTTTATTACACTACCCAGATAAAAACAAAACCCCCGACTTTTTTATGCTTTGTGAATTTTCCAAAAGGGGTTCACTTTTCTTACGAGCGCTATCTCCACAACCAGCTGAGAACCAAGTTTAGCCTTGAGAATACCCCGATAAGGATTTACTTCAGGGAAAGGGAAAGAAAGGGATGACAGCACATGACATATGCATATCTATTTATTTTCATGTACATTTAAAATAATATTATCGATAAGTCTTGTTTTGCCGATAAAAACAGCAATGGCAATCATAACCTGATCTTTTATTTCTTTAACGTCTTTTAAATCCGGCAGACTGACAATAGAAATATAATCGATTTCTGCTCCCTTTGTTTTGCTTACCATTTCGTACATCTCACCTGTAACTTTCATGGCGTCACGCTCTTTATCTTCCATAATACGTTTTTCAGCATTACAAAGTGTCTGGTTTAGAATCATGGCTTTTTCCCGCTCTTTATCAGAGAGGTTTTCGTTTCGTGAGCTGTATGTCAACCCGTCCTTCTCTCTTACAATCGGCATAAAACGGATATCTACCGGGAAGTTCAGATCATTCACCACCTTTGCCACAACTATTGCCTGCTGTGCGTCCTTCATCCCAAAATATGCTTTATCCGGTTGCACAATATTCAACAATTTACAAACAACAGTAGCAACACCGCGAAAATGTCCCGGCCGAGAAATTCCGCAGAGGACATTTGTAGCATGCCCTGATACTTCCACAAATGTGGACGACTCTTCCGAATACACCTCTTTATCTTCCGGCATAAATAAAATATCCACGCTGGCATCCCGCGCAATCTGAGTATCCTTTTTGAAATCCCGCGGGTAAGTAGAATAATCTCTCTTGTCGGCAAATTGTATGGGATTCACATAAATGCTGATAACCGTGCATTCACATTCCTCTGTGGACGCTTTCACTAGACTGAGATGACCGGGATGCAAAGCTCCCATGGTAGGAACAAACCCTATAGATTTATTTTTTAATCGATATTCAAGAATAACAGGACGAAGCTCTTTAATCGTTTTGATGATTTGCATGGTAGAAAAATATTAATATTTGCTTAGGGGTTTAAACGATTGTGATAGCATACAGCATTAAGCTACTAGCAATCAGCAAGAAATAAAAAAAAAGCAAACATTATTTGTAACCTTTTTTTTTAAATTTTTGGCGCAACTCCGCATCTTCCTGCTATGGCTGAAAACTGACCGCTGATAGCTGGGCGGTTATTTTCTCTCCAAGACTATTGCCGCTCCCTGCCCTCCTCCGGCGCACAGCGTTGCAAGCCCCAATTGTAAATCCCGCCGCTTCATTTCATATAAAAGGGAAACAATAAGTCTTGTCCCTGTGACGCCTACCGGATGGCCGAGGGCAATAGCACCTCCATTGACATTCACCTTTTCCCAATCCCATTTCAACATTTTCCCCACAGACAAGGTTTGAGCGGCAAAAGCTTCATTAATTTCAATTAACTCGATATCTTTCAAATCAAGCCCTGCTTTCTTCAGTGCTTTTGGGACAGCCAAAACTGGCCCGATCCCCATCCGTTCCGGTTCAACACCTGCAAAGGCATATGCTTTAATATGCCCCATGATTTCAAACCCCAATTCTTTAGCTTTTTTTTCTGTCATCACCAACACTGCAGCAGCCCCGTCGCTGATAGGGCAGGAATTGCCTGAAGTCACGGTTCCGTCCTCCTTAAATATAGGCGGATAAAGGGACAGCACCTGCACGGTAAGCGCTATGTTTGGGCCTTCATCCTGATTAAATGTTTCAGGAGTAACTTCTTTCCCGGCTGCCTTTTTCGGAATGGAAAGTGTAACTATTTCTTTTTTAAACTTTCCTTCACGAGTAGCTCGGAATGCCTTTTTTTGGCTTTCAACTGCAAACCGGTCTTGCTCCTCCCTGCTGATTTTGAACTCTTTAGCCAGATTTTCAGCTGTGCGCCCCATAATCTGGCCACAGATAGGATCGGTTAAACCTTCCCAGAGCGTGTCTATCAGTTCAGAATGCCGCAGTCGTTTTCCGAAACGCAGGTCCCTATTTACAAAAGGAGCTTTGCTCATGCTTTCCGCCCCACCGGCAATATATACATTTCCTTCTTCACATTGAATATTCTGGAATGCGTTTACAACTGATTGAATTCCCGAAGCGCAATTTCGCTGAACCGTATAAGCGGGAGTTGAAATCGGCAAGCCGGCTTTTAAAGCAATAACTCGCGCGAGATTTGGGGCATCGCTGAATTGACCTATACAACCGAAAATCACTTCATCAATTATGGAATGGTCTATTTGAGAACGGTTGGTTAATTCCCTGACGACCCATTCACCTAATTGTTGAGCTGTGATATCCCGAAGAGCTCCTCCTAAAAGTCCCTGTGGAGTTCGCAAAGCATGAGTAATAACAATTTCTTGAGCCATAACGGTTTTTTTTAAGCTTCTACACACTATTACTATGTAAAACTTACTTTTTATACAAGTTTTTTTTGTTTGCTCACCGGAGCGGTATTTCCATTTGATTTCGGCCTTCCATGGCCTCAACCCTTCGGGCGGATGGAAAAGACATCCGTCCAGTTCGGTTCTCCATGCCGAATTGTGGTTGCGGAGCCTCTCCGCTTTATGATTTATTCTCTCCAACTCTCCAGTCCATACTAGCAGATGATATCTCGAACGATATTATCTATTTCAAAAAATTGCAGGGTGACCCGGAATTTCTTAGATTTTTCATCTACAGTTTTTTTATTTACCAGAGCGTTGTACATAATAGTTCTGTTATCTCTGGAGAGTGGCTCTGCTTTGGCCTCTTCTAACATTGGCAATTCAGGTAATTCAAAGAATACTGTAACGACTTCTTCTTTTTCGAGAATTGATATAAATTCTTCCACCTGTTCAATGGAATCGGCCCATTCATTCAAATCTTGTTCCACCTTTTTTTATAAGATTTTCTATATATCTTTTTGTATTAATACATTTTAATATTAATACACAGTTTGATGATGTCAAAAATATTTTTTGATGGTTTTTGTGCTGATAATGCGTGAGGAGGGAAAACAATTGACAGTTATCAATTATTATTCTTATCTCCACTTTTTTGACTTTTACATATGCTTATGATAATTTTTAGTTGTATGAATATTAAACGAAGAAAAGCGCGCGTAGTTCATGTTGGCCCTGTGGCAATTGGGGGTAACCATCCCATCTCTGTGCAATCTATGACCAATACAGACACCCGTGATGTGGGAGCAACATTAGCTCAGATCGTGGAATTGGAAAAAGCAGGGTGTGAAATTATCCGGCTTGGTATTCCTGATATGGATGCCGCGGAAAAATTCGGCGAAATCAAAGGCAGAACAAAAGCCCCGTTGATCGCAGATATTCATTTTGATTATAAACTGGCTCTTAAAGTAATTGAAAAAGGGGTCGATGGTTTAAGGATTAATCCCGGAAACATTGGAGAAAAAAAGCGGGTGCAGAAGGTTGTGGAAGCTGCGGGGAAAAACAACCTGTCTATTAGAATAGGAGTTAATGCCGGTTCCCTGGAAAAAGATTTGGAAGGAAAATATAAAGAAAATATCTCGGAAACCATGAGAATAAGCGCGCTGAAACATATCCGAATTTTAGAAGAAATGGATTTTTATGATATTAAAATCTCTTTAAAAGCTTCCAATGTTTTAGAAACTATTGAGGCATATCAGCTCCTCGCGAAAGACGTGGACTATCCTTTTCATATAGGGATTAGCGAATCAGGCACGCTTTATTCCGGAACCATTAAATCTTCTGTTGGATTAGGGATTTTATTGGCCCAGGGTATTGGGGATACAATACGGGTCTCTTTAACCAGCAATCCTGTGGATGAGGTGAAGGCCGGTTTTGAAATTCTGAAGGCACTGGGTCTTAGAAAAAAAGGGATCAATATTATCTCCTGCCCCACTTGCAGCAGACAGGAAATTGATGTAATTTCTTTAGCCTCTGAAGTAGAAAAACGCTTGTCACATATTAAAAAACCGGTTGATATCGCAGTAATGGGGTGTGTGGTCAATGGCCCCGGAGAATCCAAACGCGCGGATATTGGCGTGGCCGGAGGTAAGAATTTAGGCGTTATTTATAAAAAAGGAAAGATTATTAAAAAAGTAAAGTTGGAAACCCGTCAACAACAGGAGAAGTTGATCGAAGATCTGCAGCGCGAAATTAACAAAACATCAGAGAATAGTTGACAAGGGTCAGTTTGTAAAATATTTGACGGAATATTCAGGATAAACTGGATGTAGTCCTTTTTTAGGAGTGCATCACCTGAGGTGATGCAATATGCAATGTCCCAGACATTTCCTCCAAAAAAATCTTGTTAATCCTGTAATCGTGTCAAAATAGTTATGAGATATTCACAATTATTCATACCCACATTAAAAGAAACTCCTGCGGAAGCTGAAGTTACCAGCCATAAGTTGATGATTCGCGCGGGCATGATACGAAAACTTGCCGCGGGAATATATTCTACCCTTCCTTTAGGACTCCGGGTTTTGCGGAATGTGGAAAATATTATTCGAGAAGAAATGAATGCAACAGGAGCGCAAGAAGTTTTCCTGCCGTGCATTCAGCCGGCTGAACTGTGGCAGGAAAGTGGCAGATGGAAGTTGTATGGAAAAGATCTGCTGCGGATTAAAGACCGGCATGATAGGGATTTTTGTTTTGGACCCACTCATGAAGAAGTTATAACGGATATCCTTAGAAAAGAAGTGCGATCTTACCGACAGTTGCCTATCAGCTTTTACCAGATACAAACAAAATTTCGAGATGAGATACGTCCCCGCTTCGGTGTTATGCGCGGCAGGGAATTTATGATGAAAGACGCCTATAGCTTTGATTGCGATGAGGAAGGTGCGGAAAGGGCTTACAAAAAAATGTATCAGGCATACTGCAATATTTTTAAACGGTGCGGATTAAGTTTTAAAGCTGTGGAAGCAGATTCAGGAACTATTGGAGGGAGTTATTCTCATGAGTTTATGGTTATGGCAGATTCAGGAGAGGAAGCAATCGCATTCTGCGATAAATGTGATTACGCGGCTAATCTCGAAAAAGCGGAAATCAAGGCTACTGATAGTTATAAAAAAAACGAAAAGAAAAAATTAAAATCCGTAGAAACTCCCGGAATGACTAGTGTCGAAGAAGTCTCTTCTTTTTTAAAGGTAACACCGAAAGATCTCGCAAAAACTCTGCTATTTGAAACTGAAAAAGGCACGGTAGCCGCAATGGTCAGGGGAGACCACCAGATTAATGAGATTAAACTTAAAAATATTACCGGCTGTTCCGAAATCAATCTGGCACGCGAAGAAGTGGTAAAAGAAATAAGTGGCGCTCCCACAGGATTTACTGGACCGATGGGTTTAAAAATTGCCGTCTTCGCGGACCATGCTATTCAACAGGGAACTAACTTTGTAACTGGCGCTAACAAAGCCGATTACCACTTATTAAATGTTAATGAGGGCAGAGATTTCAGCGTTAAGAACTTCTGTGATATACGAAATGTAGAAGACGGTGATCCGTGCCCTAAATGTTCAGGCCAAACACAACTTAAAAGAGGAATTGAGGTAGGCCATGTCTTTAAATTAGGAGAAAAATACAGCAAATCATTAAAAGCAACATTTCTGGATAAAGACGGGAAAGAAAAATATTTTGTAATGGGTTGTTATGGTATCGGTGTTGGAAGAACTATGGCTGCCGCAATCGAACAGAACTTTGATCAGGACGGCATTATCTGGCCTATTCCAATAGCGCCATTTCAGGTTATGGTTATACCATTAAATGTTAATAGTAAAGAAATTTCTAATGCGGCTGACAAAATATATGATCACTTATTGAAAGACAAAATAGAGGTTCTAATAGATGACCGCGATGAAAGGCCGGGAGTAAAATTCAAAGACGCAGATTTGCTCGGCATTCCCTTGCAGATCATTATTGGAGACAGAACCCTCAAAGAAAGCGCAGTTGAATTGAAGATTAGAAAGGATAAAAAAATAGAAAAAGTTGGCATTGACAAAATAGCTAAAAGAATCGTTCGGCTTCTTGTGTCTGATCAATTATAAGGTAATCAAATAGACCACTGAAAACACTCTCCTAGCGCCCCTAAATGCAGTCTATAAACTAAACCACCATGTTATTTCTACAAACGAAGAAGTTAAAAGTTATTCTGACAACTAAGAGGGACTATTTTAAACCAGCAGAGCGTTCAGAAAAATATGGTTCTTTATTTGCGTTAGTCAGTAAAGCGTTTACAGAAGGCCTTCTGGTTCAAAGAACTACGCAGCCATATTCTCCACCTCCTTTCCGTCACTTTGCACATATTGTTTGTAGAGATCAAGTCCCTCACAAAAAGTATCAATTAGGGTGTTTCCTTTTGCAACACTTTCCCTTTGTCATTATATGTTACTTTGCTGATCATTCCTAATAAACCGTCAAAATTGAAATGTCGGCTTGAGTAAGGTGCCGGAAATCAGAGGACACGTAACAAAAAAAGTACATGTTTCTCCATGGGAAAATCGAAATTTAGGCTTGACTTGTTAGATTAATTTTAAGCCCTTGATTGCCCAAGATTAAGAGAAATTGCAGGTTTTATTCATTTGTAGTACGGAAGATACTTCTTAAATTTGTACCATCCTTCAAAAACTTCCCCATCTGCTTTTTTTGCTTGCCAGAATGCTTAAAATATGATAATATTACGAGTTTTAAAAATTTGGTCTACTAACAAAAAGTGGGCTCATGAGCCCACTTTTTTTGTTTGGACTTGTTTATTAAAAAATAGAAAATCAACTGAAATTTTGGGCGTAAGTATTGAAAATTTAAGCATTAACAAAAAAATTCAAAGTGTTTTGAGGCCAATTGTAGAAGCTGAAGAAATGGAACTGGTTGAGGTGGAATATAAAAGGGGGCCAAATGGGGTTCTCAGAATATTTATTGATAAAATAGGGGGGGTTAATGTTTCAGATTGTGCAAAAATAAGTACCCAGGTGCGAGCATTTCTCGATATTGAAAACTTAATTGAAAATAATTATGTTTTGGAAGTCTCCTCTCCTGGATTAGATAGACCTTTAAAAAATAAAGCGGATTATGACCGAAATAAAGGAAAGCTGATAAAAGTTTCTCTTTATGCGCCGTTGGAAGGCAAAAAAACATTTACCGGACGAGTTATTAGCGCTGACGACCAGAAAATTGTTTTAAAAGAAAAATTAGATAAAATTATCAATATCCCATTTGCCGTCATTGCAAAAGGGATATTGGAAATAGAATTTTAAAAAATATTAAGGAGTGGTGGCATGAGTGTAGAATTGCTCCATATTATTGACCAGGTTGGACGGGAGAAAGGGATCGACCCTTCTATTCTTGTTGAGGCGCTTGAAGAGGCGGTGCTATCAGCATGTAAAAAGAAGTACTCTTATGAAAACTTAGAGACTCTGTTTAATAAAAAGACCGGTGAAGTAGAACTGTTTTTATGCAAACAGGTCGTAGAAACTGTTGAAGATGCTGATAAAGAAATGGATTTAAAAAGTGCAAAGAAAATTGATTCAAAAGCAAAACTCGAAGATAGAATAAGAATTTCTTTTGGGGCGGGACCTTTAGGCAGAGTTGCAGCGCAAGTTGCCAAACAGGTAATAATACAAAAAGTAAGGGAAGCTGAAACCGATATTGTGCTAAAGGAATTTAGTGAGAAAAAAGGTGAGCTGGTGACTGGTGTTATTCTACACCAGGAAAGGGGAGATATCATAGTTGACCTTGGAAAAGCTGAAGGGATTTTACCCAAAAAAGAACAAGTTTATAAAGAAGATTTCAAAAGAGGGGAACGTATGAAGGCTTTCTTGCTGGATGTGAGAAGAAGCGGAAAAGGAGCCCAGGTGATTTTATCACGTACACACCCTGGACTTCTTATAAACCTTTTTCAAATGGAAGTTCCTGAAATATCTGAGGGAATTGTAGAAGTAAAAGGAGCGGTTAGAGAACCGAATGGACGCTCAAAGATTGCAGTTCTTTCCAAAGAGAAAAGCATTGACGCAGTTGGTTCATGCGTGGGAATGCGTGGAGTTAGAGTGCAAGCTGTTGTGGCAGAACTGAGAGGAGAAAAAGTTGATATCATCCAGTGGTCTGATAATCCGACTGTCTTTGCTAAAAATGCATTGAGCCCGGCAAAAATTGCTACTATAGTTCCAAATGAAAATGAAAAACATTTGCTTGTTATAGTACCAGACGACCAGCTTTCATTAGCGATTGGGAAAAGGGGTCAAAATGTTCGGCTGGCATCCCGGCTTTTAAGCTGGAGCATTGACATTAAAAGTGAATCTGAATATCAAAAGGGTTTGGAGGATAAAGGTGCTTTATCGGCTGTCAGTGATTCCAAATTTATAAAAGAATTGTGCAAGGTTTCCGGTTTAGGCAATGCTATTGCCAATCTGCTCATTGAACACAATTTGATCGAACCTGGAAAAATTGAAGAAATAGGCACAGAAGGTTTAACCAAAATTTCTGGCATTGGATTGAAAACGGCTGAAAAAATTGTAGAGATTTGCCAGGACTTTAAATCCAAAGCAACGGTGCTTCTGGAAACAGACATTGAAAAACTTGAAACATCCGATATCGACGATTATCCGATAGATGAGCTTAAAGGAATCGGCAAGAAAACTCTGGATATTCTTAATGCTAATGGTTATCAAACTGTAGCAGAATTATCGGTAGCGGAAATTGAAGAACTAATATCTTTTGAAGGAATTGGCGCCAAAAAAGCTGAATCAATATTAAAAAACGCCCAAGAATTTATGGCAAAACATGAAAATGCTTAGTTCTACAAAACCGCTTTAAATCTTCAATAATTATTTAATGTGTGCAAATGGGAAAAACTCGAGTATATAAATTGGCAACGGAGTTAGGGATATCGAATAAAGAATTAATCTCTGAGTTGGTAAGTTTAGGTTATCCCGTTAAAAACCGTATGAGTACCGTGGATATAGATGAGGTTTTTAAAATACGGGAAACCATCATAGCTAAACTTAAAGAAGCTGAAAAAAAAGATATCAAACCTAAGCCGGCTACTCAAATATCGGAAACAGTTGCAGTTGAACCAAAGCCTCACCCCGATAAGGCTGTTGAAACTGAAACAGTACTAAAAGAAACTACTGCTGAAACTGAGGAAGCTCTTGAAGTAATTGAAATCCGTGAAAATATTACTCTGAAAGAGTTTGCTGAAAAAACGAAGTGCACCCCAAATGAACTAATGAAATCATTGATTAAAAAAGGGGTGATGGCCACTATCAATTCCCCCATTGATGAAAGAATAGCCAAAGTATCAGAACATATTTTTAAGAAATCCTTTAAGTTTATTCCACTTGAAGCAGATGAAATTTTCGACGATATTCTTGAGGAAGAAGAAAATGCTGATGACTACGTGCCCAGACCTCCTGTGGTAACCATTATGGGGCATGTGGATCATGGAAAAACTACATTACTGGACGCTATCAGAGAAAGCAAAATAACCGAAAAAGAAGCAGGAGGAATTACCCAGCACATTGGGGCTTATGAAATTTCTCACGAAAAAGGTCCTGTTGTCTTTTTAGATACGCCAGGACATGAGGCTTTTACGGCAATGAGGGCAAGAGGCGCACAGGTAACGGATATTGTAATACTCGTTGTAGCAGCTGATGACGGTCTTATGCCTCAAACCATTGAAGCCATTCACCACGCTCGAGCAGGAAATGTGCCTATTGTTGTGGCTATTAATAAAATTGACAAACCTAATGTTAATATCGAAAAAATCAAAAAAGATTTAACAGAGCACGATTTGGCTCCTGAAGAGTGGGGTGGACAAACAATATTTGCTGAAGTTTCCGCAAAAAATAAAATCGGATTGGACAATTTAATGGAAATGATCTTGCTGCAAACTGAGATTATGGAGTTGAAGGGAAATCCAAAAGTAAAAGGAAGGGGAACAATTATTGAATCCAAATTGGATAAAAGAAGGGGCGCTGTTGCTACGCTTATTGTTCAAAAAGGTGTTTTGAAAAACGGAGACTCGTTTGTTGCCGGATCAACTTATGGGAAAATAAGGGCGCTATTAAACGATAAAGGAACAAAAATCAAAAATGCCGAAATCTCATCCCCTGTCGAGATAATCGGATTGTCATCAGTCCCAGCGGCGGGAGATTCCTTCATTGTGGTTAATAATGAAAAAGAAGCTCGCCACATTGCTACAGCAAGGCAGCAAAAACTTAAAGAAACTTTTTTAAAGAGATCTGTAACCAGAATTACGCTTGAGGATCTCAGAAATCAAATTGATGAGGGAAAGATTGAGGAACTGAATGTTGTAATAAAGGCTGATGTAGACGGCTCTGTCCAGGCAATTTCAGATTCGCTTCTGAAAATAGGCTCTGACGAAGTTAGGATTAAAATAATTCATAGCTCTGTGGGGGGAGTTACCGAGTCGGATGTCCTGCTCGCAGAAGCTTCAAATGCTGTTATTATTGGATTTCATGTCAGACCGACCGAACAAGCGGCAACGCTTGCTGGAAATGAAAAAGTAGAAATGAAGCTTTATTCTGTTATATATGATGTTATCAATGATTTTAAGGCCGCTTTGGAAGGATTATTAAAACCAAGGTTGGTGGAAAAACGCTTGGGAAGGGTAGAAGTCCGTCAAGTTATTTCAATACCAAGGGCAGGGGTTGTTTGCGGAAGTTATGTTTTGGACGGCAATATTAAAAGAAATTCAGATGCAAGGCTTGTCCGGGATAGTGTTGTTATCTACGAAGGCAAGATCGCTTCATTAAGACGATTTAAAGATGATGTGAAGGAGGTGCAATCCGGGTTTGAGTGTGGAGTTGTACTGGAAAATTTTCAAGATATAAAACAGGGTGATATTATCGAGACCTATTATTTTGAAGAAATTGCTCGAAAACTATAGATTTTCATCTATATGATTACACAGATTTTTTTAATCTGTGTAATCAAAATTTAATTAAATATGATTGTTGGAACCTGTTGGGTGAAGTTATTCCTTCATGAAAATAATTCCTTGAAAGGGAAACGCAAAGTAGTTAAAAGCATTAAAGATAGGATTAGAAGTAAGTTCAATGTTTCCATTACGGAAATAGACAGCCATGATGATTGGGAAAAGATCGTTTTAGGAATAGCCACTGTGAGTAATGATCAAAAATTTATTAATAAAGTACTGGATAATATAATTAATTCTATTGACTCCATGCACCTTGCTGAAATGTTGGATTACAAAATTGAGATACTTTAACCATGGAATTTAAAAGAGCTCAGAGAGTTGAGGGATTAGTCCTGGAAGAGATTTCAAAAATTCTTCAAAATAAGATTAAAGATCCCCGTATTGGATTTGCTACAATTACAAAGGTAACCATGTCAGATGATCTTCGAAACGCGAAAGTCTTTGTGAGTATTATGGGTAATGAAAAAGAAAAAAAGAATTCTCTTAAAGGTCTTCATAGTGCCACAGGATTTATCAGGAAAGAATTAGCACATAGAGTACATCTGAGACATGTTCCAGAGCTGGTTTTTAAGTTAGACGATTCAATGGAAAAAAGCGCTAAAATATTAAATATTCTTTCCGATTTAAAAGAAGCGGAGTGCCGTGAACGGAATAATTAATTTTAACAAGCCTGTCGGTATAACTTCCTGCAGAGCAATAAATCATGTAAAAAAAGCCTTCCATTCTAAAAAAGCGGGCCATACGGGAACTCTTGATCCAAATGCAAACGGTGTCCTCCCTATCTGCATTGGCAAAGCCACTCAAATAGTCCAGTTTGCTATTCACCTTCCAAAAACTTATTGTGGCAAAATGCGGCTTGGTATCAGGACTGATAGTCAGGATGCAGATGGAAAAATTATTTCAGAATCATCTTGTGAGAAAATTCATCTGGAGCTTTTAAAAAATATATTTCAAAAATATACCGGGTCAATAGAACAAATACCACCCATGTTCTCTGCTGTTAGAGTTAATGGAAGAAGACTTTATACGCTAGCAAGAAAAGGAATCTCCATTGCCAGAAATCCAAAAAAAGTTCATATCTATTATTTGAAATTGCTGGATTACGAGGATGACCTGGTAACTTTTGAAACAAAAACATCCGCAGGAACCTATGTTCGGACATTGTGTGACGACATAGGGAATGAGCTCGGCTGTGGAGCTTATCTTGCAGAATTAACTAGAACCAGAGTTGGAGGATTAAAAATAGAGGATTCTATAACTATAGAAGATATTAACCGGTCAACCATTGGAAATGGTTTGAAGGATACGATTTATTCTATTGACAGAGCTCTTTCGTTTTTCCCTTCTGTTAAAATCAAAAAGGAAAGAGAAAAATTTGTTTTACTTGAGAGGAAAATCACGCGGGAAAGCATTGAAGATATTAATGGAGAATCCGATACCGGAGAATATTTCCGAATACACAATTTTTCAGGTAAATTATTGGGCATAGCGAGTTCTTTGTTGAATACGACACCTCTCTCTTCCTGTCATAAACAGGAGGTTTGTTTTAAATTTAAAAAGTTGTTGGTATAAACTATAACTAAATAAGGAGAATTATAATGCCTATTGCAAGTAACAAGAAAAATGAAATTATTGACAGTAATAAATTGCATGAAAAAGACACCGGTTCTTCTGAAGTTCAGGTTGCGCTTCTCAGCGAAAGAATTTCTTACCTAACAGAGCACTTTAAAACTCATAAGAAGGACCACCATTCCAGGAGAGGGCTGATAATAATGGTTAGCCAGAGAAGGAAGCTCTTGAAATACTTGAAAAGGAATGATGAAAAAAGATACAAAGCTATTATCAAAAAATTAGGAATTCGCGGATAACCGGAAAAAAATAATGAGTTATTATATGAGTTATTATATTACTTGAAAGGAGATTTAATGCATCAATCGGTTGAAATGGAACTTGGCGGTAAAAAACTGATCATAGAAACAGGGGAACTTGCCAAACAAGCTAATGGAGCAGTTTTAATCAGCTACAATGAAACAGTTGCGCTGGTTACGGCTGTAGCGAGCAAAGAGCCTGTAAAGGGCAAGGATTTTTTTCCTTTGATGTGTGAGTATAGGGAAAAAACTTACGCGGCAGGCAAAATTCCGGGAGGCTTTTTTAAACGAGAAGGTAGGCCAAGTGAAAAAGAAATTTTAACTTCCCGTTTAATGGACAGGCCGATAAGGCCTTTATTTGAAGATGGTTTTGCAAACGATACTCAAGTAATCTGCTACCCCCTTTCCCATGATAAGGAAAATGATCCGGATATATTAGGAATCTTAGGAGCTTCAGCCGCGCTAATCATATCAGATATCCCCTTTCTGAACCCCATTGGTGCTGTACGTGTTGGAAGGGTTGAAGGAAAATTTATCTGCAACCCAACTTATGACCAGCTTAACGAAAGTGACTTAAACCTGGTAGTTGCCGGAACCAAAGATGCTATTGTTATGGTTGAGGGAGAAGCCAATGAATTATCTGAACATGAAATGGTTGAAGCGCTAATGTTTGGACATGAAGAAATTAAGAAGCTGGTTGATCTTCAAAATAAACTCAGAGAAATCGCGGGAAAACCAAAAAGAGTTGCTGAAAAACCTCAAAAGAACGAAGATCTGATAGAAAAAGTAACCCGGTCTGCTAAAGAAAAATTGACAGATGCTTTGTTTATTAAAGAAAAAATAGCAATGTATGATGCGGTCTCTGCTATTGGCAAAGAGACAATATCCGAGATTGGGAGCGAAGAAGATGAAGGTTTAAATAAGGAAATCAAAGCAATTCTTGCTGGCCTTGAAAAGGAGATTGTGAGACATCACATCATTGAAAAAGAAACAAGATCTGATGGTAGAGGACTTAAAGACATTAGGACGATTAGTGGCAGGGTCAAAGCTCTGCCGAGGACACATGGGTCTTCGTTATTCACAAGGGGAGAAACCCAGGCATTGGTTGTTTTAACACTGGGAACAAGTAGCGATGAACAAATAATGGATAGATTGGAAGGTAGAACAAAAAAATCTTTTATGCTCCATTACAATTTTCCCCCATTTTCTGTGGGTGAAACTAAGTTCATAGGAAGCCCGGGAAGAAGAGAAATCGGCCATGGCGCTCTCGCAGAGAGGTCTATATCTAAAGTACTGCCTTCTAATGAAGAGTTTCCGTATACCATTAGAATTGTCTCGGATATTTTAGAGTCCAACGGCTCTTCATCAATGGCGACTGTTTGTGGCTCTTCGTTATCCTTAATGGATGCAGGCGTTCCAATCAAAACCCCGGTGGCTGGGATTGCCATGGGCTTGATTAAAGAAGGAGATAAAATTGCTATCCTTTCGGATATTTTAGGACAGGAAGACCATTTAGGTGACATGGATTTTAAAGTAGCAGGAACTGCAGAAGGAATAACCGGTCTTCAAATGGATATTAAAATTGACGGTGTAACAAAAGATCTTTTAGAAACCGCGTTACAGCAGGCAAAAGAAGGTAGGCTTTTTATTTTGGGTAAAATGAACGAAATAATCGACAGCTCAAGAAAAGAACTCTCCCCTTATGCCCCGAGAATTATTACCATGCAAATTAAGACAGAGAGAATAAAAGATGTTATTGGACCGGGAGGAAAAACCATCAGGGGTATTATTGATAAAACCGGTGTAACAGTAGATATTGACGACAAGGGTCTGGTGTCTTTAGGCTCCCCCGATGAATCAAGGCTGAATGAAGCGATTCAAATAATAGAAGGGTTGACGCAAAGCCCGGAAAAAGGTTGTATATATACCGGTATAGTTAAAAAAATTATGGATTTCGGCGCTTTTGTTGAAATATTACCCGGTATTGACGGTTTGGTACATATTTCACAAATTGCACCTCACAGAATAGATAAAGTGACCGACGTGTTAAAAGAAGGGGACGAAGTAAAAGTAAAAGTTTTGGAAATTGACCGCGACGGTAAAATTCGCCTGAGCCGCAAAGAAGCCTTGTCAGCGGAAGTGAATAAAAAATAGCGGTCATTAGACAGTAGTTATTTGTTTTAGAAATTATATTTTTTCTCCTCCTCCTTCTTAACTATTGACCAATGATTAATGCAAATGAAACAACAAAAGGAAAAGGATTTTTACAAAAGCAAATTATCAAACGGTATCCCGGTTGTCACCGCAAATATTCCTTACCTGAGATCAATATCCATTGGAATTTGGATTAAGGCAGGATCACGCAACGAAATTCCGGAATTAAATGGTATTTTTCATTTCCTTGAACATCTTGCCTTTAAAGGAACCAAACGAAGATCTGCTCATCAAATTGCCATAGAGATGGATTCTATCGGCGGACATATGAATGCCTTCACAAGCCGGGAATATACCTGCTATACTGCAAAAGTTCTTGACGAGCATCTTCCCATTGCAATAGATGTCCTCTCTGATATTCTTCTTAATTCTGTTTTTGACCCTAAAGAAATTGAACGTGAACGCAGAGTTATTCTTGAAGAAATAAATATGGTAGAAGACACTCCCGATGATCTCATCTTCGATATGCTTTACCAGAATGTCTGGTCAAACCATTCGCTCGGCTTGCCAACCCAGGGATTTCCTGAAACAGTAAAGAAAATATCAAGGCAGGATATCCTTTCTCATATGGAAAGGTTTTATAGTTCAAACAATGTCATCATTTCCATCGCGGGAAATATCGATTTTCCGGATTTAATGGATCTCCTGGAAAAACATTTTTGCAAATTTAAAAGCGCTGAAAAAAACGACCTCGATTCTGTTCAGGAAATGAAAGTCGGCAGAGTTTTCAAATACAAAAAACTGGAACAGGTGCATATTTGCCTCGCTGCAGCCGGGATTAAAACAAATGACAAGCAAAGATATGAGTGTTACCTTCTAAATATAATTCTCGGCGGATCAATGAGTTCCAGGTTGTTCCAAAAAATCAGGGAAGAAAAGGGATTGGCTTACTCTGTTAATTCAATAAGCAGTCATTACAGAGATACAGGTATATTTATGGTCTATGCGGCAACGGGGACAAAAAACTATGCGACTGTCATAGAATTAATTGTACAAGAGCTTAAAGAAATCACAAGCAATAAAGTCGATGCAAGAGAATTGGAAAAGGCGAAAAATCAACTGAAAGGGGGGCTTATGCTGTCGCTGGAAAGTTCCGGGAGCAGAATGGTGCAATTGGCAAAAGAAGAGATGTACTTTAAAAAACATTTTACATTAGATGAAATGATAAAAAATATTGATGCCGTTACCGCAAATGGGATAAAAAGCCTTGCGAACAGGCTGTTTTATAGTAAATCTTTTACTCTTGCCCTGTTAGGTCCAATTAGAAATAATAAAGTGTTGAAAGACATTTTGCATAATTAAAAAAGACCACGGATTTCGCTGATTTTTTTTATTGTAAGTATTTCTACCTTTTCATACCTGTCGAAAGCTTTCAAGGTTTCTAAAACTTTCACATAGGCACAGAAACCGGAGGATATCAAAAACCTACAGGTATTGACTTGGAAATTTCAATAACGTAAAGTTGGTATTTCATGTAAGCCCCGTTAAAAATTGTTTGTTGATTACTTACTTTAATCAAAAATGATCACAATCTGGAATTTCTAACGGAGTAAACCTTATTCAGGATTTACAACATCTGAGATTAATAAAGTAGGAGCAAAAGTGAATATAAAAGTTATTAAAGGATCCCCCATTAAAATAAAAGGTGTTTGTCTCGCCTTATGGTGTTTTGAAAAAGATGTACTGAACCCTGTCATCAAGCAAGTAGACAAACAGTTGACTGGAATCATCCGACAGCTTGTAAAAGAAAAAATCTTTGAGGGTAAGCTGAATCAAACAACTTTTATCTATTCCCTTGGCAAACTGAACGTGGATAAAGTCATATTGATTGGGCTTGGAAAAAAAAAGGAAATGACTCTTGATAAACTAAGACAAACCTCGGCAACAATCGCCAAAATTGCTGAAGGAAAAGGCATAAAAAAACTCATGACAAATCTTCCTGATATGAAGATCAAGGGTATGCCTGCTATGGATATCGGTCAGACAATTGCAGAAGGAACAATCCTCTCGCTTTATAAGTTTAATAAGTATAAGTCGGAAAAAAACAATAATGAGAAAAAACTCTCTGAACTAACACTTTTAACCGAAAATGAAAAAAACGTAAAGACCCTGAAATCCGGCGTGAGCATAGCACTGAAAATCTCAAAAGCTGTTTATTTTACGAGGGATTTAATTAACCACCCGGGGAATACCGCTACACCGACTTATCTGGCAGAACAGGCCAAAAAGATTGCAAAACAATGTAATATTAAATGCAAAATCCTGAATAAACCGGATATGGAAAAATTAGGGATGGGCGGACTCTTAGGCGTCTCCAAAGGAAGCCATCAGCCGCCAAAGTTCATTATTCTGGAATATTGGGGAACAAAAAAAAATAAAGCGCCGATTGTCCTGGTTGGAAAAGGGTTGACCTTTGATTCTGGCGGCATTTCTCTCAAACCGGGACAGGGTATGGAGGAAATGAAAACAGACATGTCCGGCGGCGCTGGAATGATAGGCGCCATTATGGCAGCGGCTTCTCTGAAACTGCCTGTTAATGTTGTAACCTTAGTGCCCGCGTCTGAAAATATGCCGGGAGGAAGCGCTAATAAACCGGGAGATGTTTTAAAAACAATGTCCGGGAAAACTATTGAAGTGTTGAATACCGACGCTGAGGGACGGCTTATTTTGGCAGACGCCCTAACTTACGCGGAAAAGTATAAACCAAAATCCGTGCTTGATATGGCTACCTTGACAGGCGCATGTGTTATCGCCCTTGGAAACCATGCTACCGGAATTTTGGGAAACGATGAAAAATTAATCGATGACATTAAAAAAGCCGGAGAAGTAGCTGGTGAAAAAGTCTGGCAACTTCCTCTCTGGGAAGAATATGACGAGTTGATAAAAAGCGATATTGCGGATCTAAAAAATATTGGTGGCCGCGGGGCAGGAACAATCACTGCGGCAGGGCTCTTAAAAAAATTCGCCTCGGAATATCCCTGGGCTCATCTTGACATTGCAGGAACCGCCTGGACAGAAAAACCAAAACCATATGTCCCAAAAGGAGCCGTTGGCGTTGGAGTCCGCATGATAGTGCAATATCTGAGAACATCATTTTGATTTAACATTTATTGCTAACAGATAATCTTTCCTTTTAGGAGAATATTATGGAGTTGAAGGTCGCTATTAATGGGTTCGGACGTATTGGAAGAAACATACTACGATCAGCTCTCGATGAAAAGAAGTTGGAAATTGTCGCTATAAATGATCTTGCAGACGCTAAAACTTTATCCCATTTACTAAAATATGATTCTGTACATGGTCGGCTGAATGCATCTGTCAGCGCAAAAAAAAATTCGTTAATAGTTAATGAAAAGGATATCAAGATTCTTTCGGAAAGAGATCCTGCCAATCTTCCCTGGAAGGAACTGGGAGTGGAATTAGTGGTTGAATCCACAGGGCTCTTTGTCGACAAGGCTAATGTGTCAAAACACCTCAGTGCAGGAGCGAAAAGAGTAATCATTTCCGCTCCGGCAAAAGAACCTGATATCACAATTGTTTTAGGAGTTAATGAGGAAAAATACGACCCTACAAAACACCATATTATTTCCAACGCCTCTTGCACTACAAATTGCCTGGCACCGATTGCCAAGGTTTTACTTGAAAATTTTGGAATTAAAAAAGGCCTGATGACAACTATCCATTCTTATACCAATGACCAAAGGATTCTGGACCTTCCACATAAAGATTTAAGAAGGGCGAGATCAGCGGCAGTATCAATGATCCCAACCACAACAGGAGCCGCAAAAGCAGTCTCCCTTGTTTTACCGGAACTCAAAGGGAAAATGGACGGAATGGCTATACGGGTGCCAACGCCAAATGTATCCTTAGTAGACCTAGTTGTGGAAGTCGAAAAAGACACCACCACTGAAGAGGTTAATAAAACTTTAAAATCTGCCGCAGAAGGGGAACTAAAAAATATATTGCAGTATTCTGAAGAACCACTGGTTTCTATTGATTTGAATGATAACTCGCATTCTTCCATTGTGGATGGTCTTTCCACCAGTGTTATCGAAAAAAACATGGTAAAAGTACTGTCATGGTATGATAACGAATGGGCGTATTCCTGCCGCGTGAGAGACCTTGCCATGTTTATTGCTGAGAAGGGAGGTTTATAAGAGGGCTTTCATCATAATGCTGCTAAATGACAACAAAAAAATGCAAAATCACAAATTCCAAGCAACAAATATCAAATATTTCATTTTGAATTTATAAGATAATAATATTTAAAATATATAGTGCAAACTTGTGGAAAAGATATAAGGATATCCTAAATGAGAGGTTTATTGATTGCCGGAAACTGGAAAATGAACGGACTCATAGGAGAGTCTGTTCAATTGATAAAAGAAATCCAACCAGCTAATAATGAAAAAATCGAAATAGTGCTTGCTCCCCCATTCACTGCCCTTCATGCTGTAAACGCCTATCTGTCAAAGGATGATTCAGGACAAATAAATAATTTTTTTTTGGCAGCCCAGGATGTTTTTTGGGAAGAAAAAGGAGCTTACACCGGAGAAGTTTCTCCGGAAATGTTGGCAAATACTGGTTGTTATTATGTTATTATAGGCCATTCTGAAAGACGACAGTTTTTTCATGAAACAAACAAAACGGTTAATAAAAAAATTAAAGCTTCTTTAAAAGCAAATTTGCAATGCATCGTCTGTATAGGGGAAACTTTAGAGCAAAGAGAAAATGGCAATACATTTTCAATTATTGAGTCGCAAATTAAAGAAGGATTTGCTAATATATCATCCGAAGAGTTGGATAAGTGTATCATTGCCTACGAACCTGTCTGGGCAATCGGAACCGGAAAGACTGCCACTCCTGAACAGGCTGAGGAGATACATCAATTCATCAGGAAAAAAATAGAGGAGATTTTCAACAAATTCTCCTCTGAAAAGATGAAAATCCTCTATGGCGGCAGTGTTAATCCGGGTAACGTGGAAGGGCTTCTTTCAAAAGAAGACATAGACGGTGCCCTTGTCGGTGGAGCCAGTTTAAAAGCAGAATCATTTAACAAAATTATTCAGGCAGGAGAAAATACAATCAACAATTAGCGGTTAGCAATGAAAGTGTTTAGCGAGCGCATTCCCCGTATCTTACTAAGGGGAGCTTCAATAATGTTATTCATTAACCACCTTCGGCGGGACTTTTTTAGACAAGATTAACGGGATTAACAAGATAAACGCAATGACATAGTCATTGCACTCCGAAATAAATCCAGTCTATCCTGTTCATCCCGTCAAAAAAAATAATAAAGAGGAAATTCCTATTCATAAATTTAAAAATGGACTATTAATATAAAATTGATAACTGTTAATTGTTTTTGGGGGTTATTTTAATGACTACATTTTTAACTATTTTACATATCACTTCAGGGTTGTCTTTAATACTGATAGTGCTGCTACAAACAGGAAAAGGAGCGACTATGGGAGCTGCTTTTGGCGGGTCCAGTCAAACGGTTTTTGGAAGCGGTGGTGCCGGTGGTTTTCTTGGAAAATTAACCACAGGGGTTGCTATCCTGTTTATGGTAACTTCATTAAGTCTGGCAACTATATCTTCAAAAAAAACGACTTCCTCTATTGTTACTGAAGCAGGTCCACAATCAGAAGCGCCTGGAACAGGTGAAAATTTCCCAACCGAACATAAAGAGACACCTGTCGAGGCTCGATAATAGAAGGAATTTCTTTTAGAATGAGAAAAACCGCTCAGCCTACTAAGGACATCCGCTGAATTGCAGATCAAGATTCGGCTTTAATCACCTCTAACATTTAACCAACAATTTTATCGGCGTCATCATAAGAGACCTGGCAGGTTTCCACCGCCTTGTGTCCGCCACCACCGTACTTCAGCATAAGTGAGTCTACATCCACTTTCGCTTTGCGGTTGAAAATGCTGTAACCTATAGAAATGGCCACGAACTGTTTCTTGAAACCGTCGATGAACCGGATGGAAATATTAGTATCAGGGTATAACGCGTAAACAAGGTGACGATTACCAAACGGAATCTCGGGAACACCCCGAAAATCGGTTATCACAATAGGTCCGTAAAGCTTGGAGTGTTATTCCAGCATCTTCCGGTGGAACTCATTTTTTTCTTTGTACCTGTCCACCCTTTCTTTAACGTCAGGCTCTGCCATAATTTCATCTATACTCTTGGTTCTTTAATGATCCACAAGCTCCTCTCATAAGCTGTTTATTGCTGATTTTATAACTGCGATGGTATCCCAGGACTGTGCGGGGATCGCAAATGAAAGAGAGGAGCTCCCATCCCTGGGGATTGAGGATGTCGTCTTTGCTGAATTGAGCCGAATTCGCTTTATCAACCGCATCCATCATTTCCTTAAATTTACCAAGTTTTTCATCGCTGCCATAATACTCATAAACTACCATTTCGGCACTTGGAGCAGGCCTGCTGCAACCTTTATACTTTCCTACAAGATTAAGCCGTTCATCCTCCCTGGAGTGGTGGCCAAACCGAAGTGAGCATTCTTCAACATACGGAACATTCACAAGAACATCGTTTTCCGTAATAGGAACCTTGCCGTCCTGCAAATCCTTAGGATGCGCTAAAAACGTTTCGTTAATAATCCAGAGTTCTTTCAAAAGCGCTGCTGACACCTGGCCGTCAAATCTCATAAAAACCTCCCCAACTTATAAATTTTATAATAGACATTAATCCTTATTTTTTTAAGGGTTAATAATATTAAGAATTCTGCGACCTGTTGTAAAGCCATTGAAAAGTATTTTCAACCTTCTAAAATATTTCCATATTAACACTATGAAAAAATCATTAATTATCATTTTTCAAGAGGATGTATAGGATAGGCCTGATTTATTACCCTGCATTACGCACAATAAAGTAAAAAGCTGATACGAAAATATGCAAAGAGCAAATTTCAGGCAAAGGATGTGGGCTTTTTGTCTGCTTTTACCTCGCCTAAGATAAGTTGCTTCTTCACGAAGCGTTAGCTAGACTCCAAAAATATAACGACAAGCCAGAAACTTAGAAGATATTTTTTGATAGTTTGTCCGAATCCTTCATTTTGGTTTACTAATCATGACATTCCAATTAAGCATCCTCATCCAATATCTTGCTGCTTTATCATACTTTGAAAAATGTACCCCATATCTACCTCATCAGGGAATATTTCGACAATATTTTTAATCTTAGATACAAAAAGTTTGAAAAGAAGAAGCTAATATTCTTATAATTCAGTATGGTCGTCCCAATCTCAATTTTGGATAATCTGTTGTTGAACAATCTGCTGATTAAAGGAGGAGATTTCTATGGAAACACTTGCCAAATGGAAAATAAGGATTAAAGACCTCTTGGATTCAACGGAATATGATATTCCCGTTATCCTTAGAGGATGGGTCAAGACCCGGAGAGGCTCTAAAAAATTTTCTTTTGTTGAAGTTAATGATGGCTCCACTCTGCACAATATACAGGTAATTGCGGACTGCAATTTACCTAATTACTCCGACATAGAAAAACTTACAGCGGGATGCAGTATCCGGGTGGAGGGAAAACTGGTGAAATCTCCCGCCAAAGGACAGAATGTCGAAGTCCAGGCTGACAAGATATCTGTTTACGGATGGGCAGACCCTGAAAAATATCCATTGCAGAAAAAAGCCACCAGCCGTGAATTTTTAAGACAGATTGCCCACCTGAGACCCCGCACTAAGACATTTGGAGCCGTTTTCCGGGTGAGAAATATCCTGGCTTGTGCGGTCCATAAGTTTTTCCAGGACAGAGGTTTTGTTTATGTCCACACACCAATTATTACTTCCAGCGACTGTGAAGGAGGTGCAGAAATGTTTCAGGTCTCAACGCTTGATTATGACAATCCACCTGTTAAAGACGGCATTGTTGATTTTTCACAGGATTTTTTTGGAAAATCGGCGAAGTTAACTGTAAGCGGTCAACTGGAAGGTGAACTTTTTGCCACTGCATTGATGGATATTTATACTTTTGGTCCGACCTTCAGAGCGGAGAATTCACAAACACCGAGACATCTTGCGGAATTCTGGATGGTTGAACCGGAAATGGCTTTCTGCGATTTTGAGGAAAATATAATCCTGGCAGAGGATTTTTTAAAATATATTTTGAATTATGTGTTGGAAAATTGTGAAGAAGATCTGCTTTTTCTTGGGAAAAGAAATGAGGTTGATGTTTTAAAACAGTTAAAAAAGGTTGTGGATTCCCAGTTTAATAAAATTACTTATACTGAGGCTGTAGAGTTGTTGAAAAATTCAGGCAAATCTTTTGAATATCCGGCCGACTGGGGCAAGGATTTGCAAACGGAACATGAAAAATATTTAGCCGAGGAAAAATTTCACGGACCTGTGGTTGTTACCGATTTCCCAAAAGAGATAAAGGCATTTTATATGAGACTGAATGATGACGAAAAGACTATGCGGGCTATGGACATATTGCTCCCGGGAATAGGTGAGATCATAGGAGGCAGTCAGCGTGAAGAAAGGCTGGATTTTTTACAAGATAGAATAAAAGAAATGGGATTTAATGAAGACGATTATTGGTGGTATTTAGACATCCGCAGATTCGGGACGGTTCCCCACGCCGGGTTTGGCGTTGGTTTTGAGAGAGTGCTCCAATTCGTTACTGGTATGAGCAACATTAGGGATGTGATCCCGTTTCCCAGGGTTCCAAATAACGCAGAATTTTAAAGCAAAGTTTTGTGGATTACTTTTTTAGCCACTAAGACACAGAGGTGCGAAGAATTATTATATAAAATTTCTTACTTTTCGTGTTCTTCGTATTACTAACCTGGGAAACGTTCTTTTTTTAGCAACGTTTTTGGCAAACTATTAGAATATAAAATGGAATATCGAAACCAGAAATTCGAAGTAATATCGAAATTCAAATTTCTAAAATTCAAAACAACCTGACCATGCCTTGTTTGGATGGAAAGCTTTTGAGTCTTGAGCATTAGAAATTTTGTTATTCGAATTTGTTTCGAATTCAAGCCTTTACTTGATTTCTTCATTGGGCGAATCTTGGTCGATTTTTACCAAAATTTCGATATTCGAATTTCGGATTTTTGAGAAAGGATTTAGAAAATTAACATTTTATTTAGTGCCTATTGTGGTTGCGGCTCTGCTGGGCTATGTAATCTGCGAACTATTTTTTTTGCAGTTAATTTATTCTACGATCAATATGATTTTTAAAGTTAAAGAGTTTTTGATTAAGCAAAACTTGGTTAAACCTGGTGAAAAATTAGCAGCTGCAGTATCCGGTGGACCCGATTCTGTAGCTATGCTTTTCTGCCTGAATGATTTAAAAAAAGATATCGGATTCGAGCTGTCCGTGTTTCATATTAACCACATGCTGAGAAGTAAAGAATCCGACAGAGACGAGTTGTTTGTAAAAAACCTAACAGAAAGTCTTGATCTTCCCTTTTACTTTGCAAAAACGGATGTTGCCGGGTATCAAAAAAAGCATAAATGTTCCGTTCAAGTTGCCGCGAGGGAGATGCGGTATTTTCACATGAATCAACTCGCTGACCGTTATTCCATCTCAAAGATCGCTACAGGCCATACGGCTGACGACCAGGCTGAAACGGTGTTAATGAGAATTCTCAAGGGCTCTGGGTTAAAGGGGGTTTCAGGTATTCCGCCAATAAGAGACAATAAATATATAAGGCCTATGCTGGAAGTTACCCGTGAAGAGATTGAACAATTTTTAAAGCAAAATAAAATCAAATATTTAATGGATTCAACTAACCTGAAAAATCATTACCACAGAAACCGAGTAAGAAATAAACTAATCCCATTTTTAAAGAAAGAATTTAATCCTTCTATTATTGATGCATTATGCAGATCTTCACAAATATTCCGAGCGGATGATAATTTTATTTCAGAAGTAGCGCAAAACGAGCTTAATACGTTGCTGTTAAAAAACCATGACAAGATACTAATTTTAGACGCGACCCATTTTCAAACATTACATGAAGCTTTAAAAAGAAGAATTATTTTAGACGCTATTTATCAATTTTCCGGTTCTGGAAGGCAGGTTTCGCAAAATATAATTGAAACCATCTTGCATGTTATAAGGTCTAACGTATCAGGAAAATTTTTATCTGTTTTCAATAATTTGATATTTAAATACCAGTACAATCAGATTATTTTTGAGCTCCAAAAGAAAAACCTCAGTGGAACCCTGATAAAGCAGAAAAAGTTGTTAATTCCAGGGAAAACAAAAATTGAGGAGATTGGAAAGGAAGTGATTTCAACTATAATAACCAAAAAGGATGTTCCAAAAGATTTAAAAAAAACAGCCTCTTTTACTGCCTTTATTGATTACAGCGTAACGGGAAAAGAACTTTTTGTCCGCTCCCGCCAAAGAGGAGATAAGTTTTGTCCATTAGGAATTAAAGGGCATAAAAAAATAAAAGATTACTTTATTGATAAAAAAGTGCCTTGGGAAAAAAGAGATTTTATTCCACTGATAATGAACAAAGAATTAATTTTTTGGATTGCTGGATACCAGATTTCTGAGTTTGCCAGGATTAGAGAAAATACTAATGATGTTCTTAAGCTGGAAGTCTACTGAACTTTCATTTCTTTTATGTTGAAATCTGACAGATTATGATGTAATTATAATTAAAGAAAATTTTTTTCATTTCTTTTGAATTATCCTAACTAGGGGTTTCCTATGAATCAATTTTATAAAAATATAGCATTATGGCTGGTAATTGGACTTATCATGATTGCCCTCTTCAATCTTTTTAATCAGCCGCTCACACCAATCAAGGAAGTTATTTTCAGCGATTTTATGAACCAGGTATCCAGCGGCAATGTTGAAGAAGTGGTTGTTCAGGGAGACTACATAAAAGGGAAGCTCCAGGATGGCGAAATGTTCAGAACAAATATTGTTAGTGATCCTGAGTTAATCAAATTTTTAAGAGAAAAAAATGTACGTATTAAGATAATGCCTCCCGAGGAAACGACCTGGTATGCGAATCTCCTGATATCGTGGTTTCCTATGCTTCTCTTGCTGGGTGTCTGGATATTTTTTATGCGTCAGATGCAGAGCGGCGGCGGCAAGGCCCTTTCTTTTGGAAAAAGCAGGGCAAAATTATTGTCTCAACAAAAAAAGAAGGCAACCTTTAAAGACGTAGCAGGAGTCGATGAAGCAAAAGAAGAATTGCAGGAAATTATAGAATTTTTGAAAGAGCCACAGAAATTTCAAAAGTTGGGTGGAAAGATTCCTAAAGGTGTACTTGTAATGGGACCTCCGGGAACAGGAAAAACTCTGCTGGCACGGGCCATTGCTGGGGAGGCAAATGTTCCGTTTTTCAATATAAGCGGATCGGAATTTGTTGAAATGTTCGTCGGGGTTGGCGCGTCAAGAGTGCGGGACCTCTTTGAGCAGGGCAAGAAAAACGCTCCCTGTATTATTTTTATTGATGAAATCGATGCTGTCGGACGACATCGCGGCGCTGGATTGGGAGGGGGACATGACGAAAGGGAACAAACCCTTAATCAGCTTTTAGTAGAAATGGACGGATTTGCATCCAATGAAGGAGTTATCCTTATCGCCGCTACCAACAGACCGGATGTGCTCGATCCCGCTCTCATGAGACCTGGGAGGTTTGATCGACAGGTTGTAGTTCCCCGCCCGGATATAAGAGGAAGGGAGGGTATTTTAAAAGTTCATACAATGAATATACCTATTGAGGAGGATGTTAAATTAGCTGTTCTCTCGAGGGGAACCCCTGGTTTTTCAGGAGCGGATTTGGAAAACATGGTTAATGAAGCGGCCCTTATGGCAGCGAGGCAGGAAAAGGATCTTGTCGCAATGGAGGATTTTGAAAATGCTAAAGATAAAGTAATGATGGGTGTGGAAAGAAGGAGCATGATCATTAGTGACGAGGAAAAAAGAAATACAGCGTTTCATGAGGCAGGCCATGTCTTGGTAGCAAAACTAATCCCTGGCACAGATCCCGTACATAAAGTAACAATTATTCCAAGGGGGAGAGCATTAGGCTTAACTATGCAGCTCCCTGTAGACGAAAGACACACTTACCCTGTAAAGTATCTTATGGATCGGCTTGCTGTTTTGTTTGGAGGTAGGGCAGCGGAGGAAATAGCTTTAAATCAAATCACTACCGGCGCGGGAAATGATATTGAACAGGGTACGGACCTTGCCAGGAAAATGATCTGTGAATGGGGTATGAGCGAAACTATGGGACCGTTAGCCTATGGAAAAAAAGAGGAACAGATATTTCTCGGACGTGAAATATCCCAGCACAAGGACTATAGTGAAGCCACGGCAATTGCAATAGACAAAGAAGTCAAAGAGTTGGTAGCCAAAAGCTATGAACGGGCAAAAAAACTCGTCCGGGAAAATAAAAAAACCCTTGATAAATTAGCTGAAGCTTTGTTGGAAAGAGAATCCCTTGGCAGCCATGAAGTTGATGTCATTGTCTTTGGTAAAATCAAAGCTGATGAACTAGCCAAAAAAGAAGCAAAGGCCAAGGCAGCTGTTATAGCAGAACAAGAAAATTCTATCGAAGCAAAATCCGAATCCAACACCAAACCAGAACCGGCAACCAAACCGGAAACTAATCCAGTCGGCAAAAAAGATGATTAAATAACCCGCCAGAAGACTCTATCAATTAATACTAAGAATATGCTCTGTCAACCCCTCTACCAGAGTTTTTATTTTATTGAAACAATCTTTATAAAGAGGTAATGCCTTTCCCATAGGATCAGTCACATCCCTTTCTTCCGGATTTTGGTAATCAAACTGACTTAATATAAAAATTCGGTATGTCTCGTCAGGAAATTGGTGACAAAGATATTCCCTCTGTTTTTTTTCCATCACTATAATTAAATCAGCCTCTCTGATTTTTTCTTCTGTTGCAGGACTTGAACGATGTAGCGAAACATCAATCCCCGCTTCATCCATCACCACACGGATTTCCTCGGGGGAGCAAAATCCCGTCTGATCTAAAAAACCAGCTGAAGAAATTTGAATATCTCTCTTCCCCTTACTTTCCAATCGAGTGCGCAACAGGCATTCTGCCATCGGACTGCGGCACAAATTTCCCAGGCAGATAAAAAGAATTTTCTTAATGCCCCTTGATCTGGATATCCCTTTTATTTTTTCTTGGATTAATTTAAAATTACTCATATTGCTGATAACGCTTTCTTCATATCTTCCCAAACAAGCCTGCGGTTTTCTTCGGTGTAAAAGCGTAAAAGGTACGCGGGGTGAAAGGTAAGCATCACTTGATATCCCTGAAACGAATGCCATGTACCGCGCTCTCTTGTGATAGCGACATTTCTCCCAAGCAGAGTCGAAGAAGCCGGTTTTCCTAATGCCACAATTACTTTTGGGTTGATGGCCTTGATTTGTTTTTCTAAAAACGAACTGCAAGCATCTATTTCGTCTTTTTCCGGGTCTCTATTGTTGGGAGGTCTGCATTTTACTATATTACAAATATAAACATCACTGCGTTTCAGCCCCATTCCTTTCTCAATAATGTCCGTTAACTTTTGACCAGCCATTCCTACGAAAGGAACTCCCTGCTTGTCCTCTTCTTGTCCGGGACCCTCTCCAACGAAAACAATGTCTGCGTTTTTATTTCCAACTCCAAAAACAATATGGGTTCTGGTAGAAAATAATTTACATCTACGGCAATCACCCAGCTCTTCTTTTATTTCGGAAAGAGTCAAAGACATATTCGTTAACGGCTTTTTCGAAACATCATTTTTAAAATTTTCAAGCGATGGAATTTCAACTGGTATTTCTTGAAATCCGAACAGTTTTAGATAGCTTAGGTGTTCTTTCAGATCTTCAATTATTCTCAATACTTTTTTTTGAGTTTGATTCATTACCTGTTTAAGAAAAACTTTCGTAAATGCTGAGATAAATTACCACACAAAACCGGTGCAAACCAATTGATTATCGATATTAAATATATATTTTTTTGCTACATGAGATTTTTTCTATTGTTTTTGAAATAGCACTTGATATAAAATTGTCTTAATATTTCAATTATAATGATCACTATATGACAAAAATAATGTACCTGCAGATGCAATTTATAATCGGGCCATGTTATTAATGGATTCAGATCCTTCGCTTGCCATGAATAAATTAAATTCCGCAAAGAAACTCAATGACAAAGATCCTAAAATACTTGTTGCTATTGGGGAGGCATATTTTAGACAAAATAAATATAAGGAAACAATTGAATCATTTGAAAAAGCGCTCCAACTGGATAAAAATTATGTGGTGACATTTTCTAACCTGGCTTATACTTATATGGCTTTAAAAGAGTGGAATAATGCTATTCAGAGCTTCAGGATGATTCTCAACTACCCCAACATAGCGGCCCCTCATTATGTTTATAATGCCATTGGATAGCTTATTATGAAAAAAACTAATTTAAAAAATCAATTGAAGAATTAAAAGGAGCGGTAGAACTTAAAAATAATTATGCCGTTGCACATTATAATTTAGGGTTATCCCTTTTGGGACTTGAGACTTTTGATCACGCATTTGTTGAGTTTAAAAATGCGGTTAAATCCCAGCCCGAATTAGTATAGGCACATAACCAGTTAGCCCTGATCTATCTGAAGAAAAATATGAAAGAGGAGGCCCGAAAAGAGTTTCAAAAAATGATGGAATTAGCGCCTGATAGTTTGCTGGCTGAGGAGGCAAAAAACTATCTGAATATTATAGACAAGTAATTATTATGGATTCATTCGGTGAATATTTAAAAAAAGAGAGAGAATTGAGGGGAATTACTCTGGACGAAATTTCGAAGTACAGTAATATCAGCAAAACATATTTAAAGTACCTGGAAAGTGATGACTTCGAAAACCTTCCTGCCGATGTCTTCGTCAGAGGATTTATAAGATGCTACGCCCAAAATACCGGCATGGATGGTAACGAAGCTATTCTGGCATACAATAGTTTTATTGAAAATAAAAGGGATTCACAAGTATTTTCAGATATTTCCACAGAAAAATCGACAAAGTTTGACATTAAAATATCCTATTTTTGGGCTATAGCAATCTTTATTGTGTTATCTTCTTTTTTACTGGTTTTGATTAATTTTTCAAAAGACAGAGAAGAAAAACAACCATTCGTTTCAGATGAAAAATTTTCTCAAGGTGTAGATGAAATTGACGTTGAAGAAAGCAAAAACAACATTGGGATTACATTAGGCTCCAATACAACAGAGGAAGAGAGCGTTATTGAGTCAGAGGATATGGAGATCCAACCACAGCGAGAAGGCATTTTAGAAAAAATTCCCTCCCCATCGCCTTTAACTGAAATTGAGGGAACTTCTGAAATAATTGAGGGAACTCTTGAAACAAGTGAGAGAACTCTTGAAACAAGTGAGGTTACAGACATCCTTACACTCACTATGGAAGCAACGGAAGATGCCTGGATTGGTTTGGAAATTGATGGTGCTGAAAAAAAAGAGGCTCTTCTGCGAAAGGGAGAAACCTCCAGATGGAAGGCAAAAGAAAAATTTGTGGTGATTTTAGGAAATGTGGCTGGAACCCATCTTAAATTGAATGAAAAAGACATTGTCATGCCAGAAACTTCTTCAAATGTTATAAAAGATTTTTCTATTACACTGGATAATATTAACTTACCTCAATAACCATACCGTACAGCCTAACCCCAAAAAAACTGATCCACCCTTAAAATTAGTATTGTGGTAAAGCATTAACCAGAAAGGGGTAAGTTTATGGGAAAGAAGCGTTTTCGAGAAGAGCAAATAATCGGGATGCTCCGGGAACCCGAAGTAGAAGTGGCGAAGGGTCAGGTAAGTAGCCCAGGTCTGTAGAAAGCTTGGGATCACAGAGCAAAAGTACTACTAGGGGCAATAAGGGGGATTAAATTCCCCTCTAAAAGAGGGGTGCCTCTATAGAGAAGCGGGGTGTGTTGCCTTTCCTTCTCCATCTTTACTGACCGCCTATAGCTGATTGCTAATCATTGTTAGCTGACAATTGTTAATTGTTCTACTCATGACCTCCGATAATTGACCCCTGTTTTTAATAACATTTTTAATAGTTTCCGGTTTGTTGATTTGTGTGTCTGCTGGATGTTATTATCATCCTTTCTTTTTTGCGAACAAAATAAAACTATGAAAGATGGATATAAGAGACTTTTTATATTTGCCCTTATTTTTTTTATCTTATTAAGTGGCCTGATTTTCATAACTATTAATAATAGCAGGCTCCGCCCCAATCGAAAAATACATGGTTGGAATACAGAAAAACAAATAAAAAAGGAAAAAGAGATGCGATCTTCAGAAGAGAAAAGTGTTCCTGATGAATTTTATAAATCTAATTAATGCTAATTAAAATAATTGATTAAGATTTTACTTTTTAAATGCACTATGAACTCATTGTTCTACTCCTTTGACCCCTGATCCCCGACAACCGAGCCCTGAATAATCGAGATTTGATCCCTTCTTCCATTATTGTCAAGTTTCTCGTTACACGCTAACCCTGAATTAGAATGTAGTCAAGGAAAGATTTGATCCCTTTATTAACCTTTTCAGTTGCGGGCTTGGGGTTGCGAAACGTTTCGGACGTCGCTGAAATGGTATTTCCATTGGGAGAAACATTGCCCGTCGCAACCTTGTTTTATTAAGATCAGCTTTTGCTTACCCCGGGGGAATTTGAAGCCAGACATCTGCCTTTTAAATTCTTATAATATAACTACTAACATAGGATTGTTTTTATGTAAAAAAATTTATAAAAACCTAATTTTTTACTAATCCTTACATTGAAACATGTCAGGAGTATGCTAAGATATAATCAAGGTATTCTCCTTCCCTCAGCGTACCTACGCTGCCTCTGGAGCTGGAAGTTGATCCTCCTCTCTCCAGCGAGGGAGGGAATCTTTTGGGCTATATAATACCCTCTAAACCCAATTATGCCATATAGAGAATGGTGAACTCTTAGAAATACCCGAAAATTGATTCTTTGCCGGTAGCCAGGATGAGCTGAATACTGCAGCATTTTACCGGTATTCAGTACCTGCATGAAGCAACTAATCTTCTTGTTTTTGGTGCAATCGATGATTTATGGATTAACTCTAGAGGTGAGTACATTGTTGTGGACTATAAAGCAACTTCAAAAAACGAAAAGATTACAAATATAAACCAGGGTTGGCAAATTACTTACAAGAGACAAATTGAAATTTATCAGTGGCTTCTAAGAAATAGTGGCTATTCTGTTTCAAATGCCGGGTATTTTGTTTACTGCAATGGACAAAAAAACAGAGATGCTTTTAATGGGAAACTTGAATTTGATATTACACTAATTTCCTATAAAGGAAATGACTCATGGATAGACAAAACAGTAAGTGAACTTCACTCCTGCCTTTTAAGTGAACAGGTTCCTGAGGTAAATGGAAATTGCGAATTTTGTGCTTATCGAGATGCTGTAGAAAATATATTAAGTCTTTAATATTACCAGAAACAGCCGCCTACCGCCGCTGATTTAGACGTTGGATATCAACTGTCCATAAAACAATTAACCAATGGACAATCCACGCTTTATCACCTGCTTAACTCAATATAATGTTAGTTTACATGGTCTTTTAATATCTTATTGTCTACAATCATAGAACTGCCAGAAGCAAGCTCTTTGGCTATTTTGAAGTGTTTCGAAGCTTCGCCATGTTTACCCATCTTATGCAAGCACAATGCTAAATTAAAATGAGCCT
This sequence comes from uncultured Nitrospirota bacterium, assembly GCA_913051775.1. Classification (GTDB taxonomy): domain Bacteria; phylum Nitrospinota; class Nitrospinia; order CAJXCL01; family CAJXCL01; genus CAJXCL01. The sequence goes on from CAJXCL010000002.1 coordinate 89,618, forward strand.
CTGCAAAGTCAGCGTTAGCTTCAACTGCCTCCTTAAAAAAACCTGCTGCTGTTTCCCATTGTCTTTGAACTAAATGAGAAACTCCTTCATCATTTTTGCTTGCAGCCTCTTTATTCGGAGCATCTTTGGGTGCTTTAAGACCCATTTGCGAAGCTGAACTTTTAGCTTTGCTTTTATCAGAACCTTTCTTGTCCTTGGATTTCTCGCCACAGCTCACTATAATCAATGCTAAAGCAAACATAACAAGAAATATGGATAGTTTCTTCATAACAGTCCTCCTTTACTAAAGGAATAAAAAAAATTTACAATAATCTAAGGTGAGCGGGATATAATTACTAAATTTGATTTTTAAAGCGGTCCCTTCAGGCCCAGAGCAAGACAGGTCTTTTCTGTATTTTTTTAAATTTTTTTTTCATTGTCTTATTGAACGATTTTATCATAAAATAAAATTGTTACCAACTTACTAAAAGAAGCCTTTAGCAAAACCTCCGAACTTTCGAATAAGGAGCAGGATAAACTGCCGACAATGAAAGGGTGACAGACCCCGAGAACTCCTCATGTGACGACATTATTGTAGTAATGGGGAAACCGCTTGTAGAAAAAATCGACTGTTTTTAGAGAAAGGATTATTTAAAACATGGCAACTACCGAAACCAAACCAGAAATCAAGGCCAAAATCCTGTTGGACGAAGCAAATGTGGCATTCAGTGAAACGGCTGAGCGTAAAGACAAGCCGAACGAACGGAAAACCGACGGGTCCGTCTGGAACGTGAAGCGAATGGAGAGGGAGTACGACGAGGCAGATTTTCAAAAAATCCTAGACATGCAACTCTCCACCGCGAAAATTTGTGATGAACACCCGGAACTGGAAGAAAAAACTTCTCAACTGTTCGAGTCCGTCACCCCAGAAAACGCCGGGGACATTTTTAAAGAGGTAACAGAAGATAAAAATATTATGGACATGGCACACACCGGCATCGTCATGTTCATGCTTCGGTATCCCTCTGTGGAATCGTACCTTAACAAAGGCCACGCTCTCGTCACGGGAGAGGACGACGACTTTATGTTGCAAAAAAAAGAGGCCCAGATTTGGCATGACTACAACAATGTAGCGCGGGATTTCGACTGGGCGTAATCCTGATCAACTGACCGGGAAGCGGTAATTTTGATAGTATAAGAGGCTCACGATTGGGAGTCTATCTTTCCTTTTTATCCGGTTCTTTCTCTTGTTCCTGGTCTCCCAGGACGGTTTTTAGTGGACAAGCTTTAAACATCAGGCATTTTTTGCAACCAACTGCCAATGCTACGGGACAGAGAATCATAACTTTAACCTCCTTTGTAAAGCTACATTTTTTCTGCTTAATTATAATAGAAATACGTTAATTGTTCAATTTTTTTAAAGATCATACCTTTGGAAACCATTCTAATTCTTCTTCAAAAATCTGTTTGGTAAACAGATAGTGCATACTAACATTATTTTTTACGTAAACAGGGATTAATGAAAATCGAACAGGTTTGGCTGTTGGAGTCGATAAGGGAAGTTTTTGGAATAATCTTTAGTAAGTACGATGGGAAAATGGATATGCATAGTATGTGATCATGCTTATAATCCTGAGTTGGATGACAAAGATAGCGGTATTCCTACTGGAACTAAATTTGAAGACCTTCCTGAAGATTGGGTATGTCCACTGTGTGGTACAAGAAAAAGCGATTTTGTACTATTGAGTGATAGAACGGAAGAAAACACTAAAATTGATAAGAAGGGAACTGATAAAAAAAGAGAAGGAGATGATGCTCAACAGTTATTAGCGCATAGTAGTTCAGCAATGACGGACAGGTATATCAGAACCAGAAATACCGATAGAGTTTTACCAAATTCTCTAATTGCTGGTACGAGGAAAAGATCATATTAGACAGATGACAAAAATGTCGTTGTAAGATATTGAAAGTGGTACGCCTGGCAGGATTCGAACCTGCGACCTACGGATTAGAAGTCCGTTGCTCTATCCAGCTGAGCTACAGGCGCAATGT
>CAJXCL010000003.1 GCA_913051775.1 uncultured Nitrospirota bacterium
ACACTTGCAGAGAGTTCACTGATTTCTTGTTCTTTTTCCTGCATTGTTTTCTGCAATCCACCAATTTTCTCATAAACCTCAGCCGTCTCTGACAATGTCCTATCTAACTCCGCATTCTTTGTATCTAAAGCTGCCGACATCTCTGCAGAGAGCTCATTGATTTTTTGTTCCTTTGCAGAAACACTTGCAGAGAGTTCACTGATTTCTTGTTCTTTTTCCTGCATTGTTTTCTGCAATCCGCCAATTTTCTTATTAGCCTCAGCCGTCTTTGACAATGCCCTATCTAACTCTGCTTTCTTTGTATCTAAAGCTACCGACATCTCTGCTGAGAGCTCATTGATTTTTTGTTCCTTTGCAGAGACACTTGCAGAGAGTTTACTGATTTCTTGTTCTTTCTCCTGCATTGTTTTCTGCAATCCGCCAATTTTCTTATTAGCATCAGCTGTCTCTGACAATGCCATTTTCAACTCTGCTTTCTTTGCCTGCAATTCGTTCAAGGTCTCCTTGTGAATGTCTTCATTGACGCCACATCCTAGAAAAAATATTGGAACAAATAACATCATGAATAACTTCATATACATCGTTATACTCCTTACGAAAAAGTTATAAAAATAATTTTGTATCCAGACAAAGATGCCATTATAGTATAAGCTTGCTCTTAAGCAAAACAAAAAAAACAACTTCTGAAAAAAAATGTGCTTGATTAAAAAGTTAAGATTATGCCTCTCAAGGTTGCTCTGGTAAACATGCCTTTTGGCTTTCATATTTACCCATCGATTCAGCTGGGGACCCTGTCCGCCCTCATAAAAACTCATGGGTGGGAAGTGAAGAGTTTTTATCTGAATCTTTATTTTGCCCATAAAATAGGACTCCCGGTTTACAACCAACTCTGTGAAAAAAGATTTTTAATTGGTGAATGGCTTTTTTCTCATATATTGTTTGAAGATTCCCCAAAGAACAAGGAATATATGAGCCATTTTTCAACTCATAGCAGGGAGGTCTGCCAATCCACTGGCTGTTCTGAGGAGTTTCTCTTGGAGGTTAAAACAAAAATGGCTCCCGAATTTCTCAGCTGGACCCTGGATGCTTTTGATTGGGAGAAGCATGATGTAGTGGGATTTACATCGACCTTTAACCAAAATGCTGCAAGTTTAACTCTTGCCAAATTGATCAAGCAAAAATATCCCTCAATAAAAATCATTTTTGGCGGGTCTAATTTCGAGTCGGAAATGGGGTTGGAATACTTTCGAGTTTTTGAGTGGATCGATTACGCAGTTATTGGAGAAGCAGAAAACGTTCTTCCCGGTTTACTGGATGCTGTCGAAAAGGGTGGTTCCATCCCCGGAGGGATCGTCTATCGTAAAAAAGGCAAGGTGGTTTATGAAAAGAACCGTCAAATGTTCGTGGACTTTGGAAAATACGGAGCGCCTGATTACGATGATTACTTTAAACAACTAAAAGAGATAGACCCTGCCTCTCCCCTATTGGAAAACCCGATCATTCTCTATGAAACGGCCCGTGGCTGCTGGTGGGGAGAAAAACACCAATGTAAATTTTGCGGACTGAATGCCTTGACCATGAAATTTCGAGCCAAGACCATTGAAAAAATCCATACCGAAGTCGCCTCCCTGTCAAAACGCTATAACACATATCGGTTCCGGTTTGTGGACAATATTCTGGATATGAAATACATCGATGGGATATTTGGCAAATTAAGGCAGGAAAATTACGATTTGCAGTTCTTCATTGAAGTTAAAAGTAATTTAAGCAGGAAGCAAATTAAAACAGTGGCCCGTGGTGGAGCGAAAGTGATCCAACCTGGGATCGAGAGTTTCAGCGCCAATCAACTAAATGAGATGAATAAAGGGGTTCTGCCCATTCAAAACATCCTTTTTTTAAAATGGGCGTTTTATTATGAGTTAGAGGTTTCCTGGAATATTTTAACCGGATTTCCAGGGGAGACAGATGAGGACTATCGCAGGCAAATCGACATTATCAGATCCATTATCCATCTTCAGCCCCCCACAGCAGTGGGGAATCTATGGTTGGAACGGTTCAGCCCTTATTTCAATCGTCCTGACAATTATGGCATCAAAATTAATGGCCCTGGAGAAGGCTACTCCTATGTGTATCATTCCGAGGAAATAGATTTAATGAAAATAGCTTATGATTTTGAGTTTGAAACAAAAGACCAGGTCGACCCTAAACTAAAAGCCGAGTTGCGCCAGACTGTGGAAGAATGGAAAAAGCGGGATCAATCAGAACAGACTCCTTTTTTCTTTTTTACAAAATCAATGGATTTTGTAACAGTTTATGACGGAAGACCGAAAGGACAGCCTATCAAAACACGTTTTGCTGGTCCCTCTGCTCGGATTATTTCATTTTGCAATGAAAGCCCAAAATCTTTTAAACAAATCCTCTCCAACATCCAGGAAAAAGGTGACCAAAAAAAAGATGAAATAGACGAAATGGAAAAGATAATTAAGGATTTGGAAAACAAACGCATTCTTTTTGAAGAAAGAGGCAAGTATTTCACTCTTGCTCTGCCTCACAATTCTCATTATTAAAACACGAGTACTTGAAGTTATCTGAAGTAATATAGAGGCTAAAAAAGCTTCGCGATTTCTTCAAGATTTTCTGGATTAAATATTATAAAGCTATGAGAATCGATTATAATAAAGGTAAGCTTGCAACCCCGGAGCTTATGCAACGTCATCCTCGAACCTCACGAGACGCCGGTGGGCGGAAGATGAAGGTTCTTTTGGTTTTCCCGCCGGATTGGTTCCCTTCAGAGCCATACTTGAGTTTGCCCACCTTAACTGCCTTTCTCCGATCTGCAGGACATGAGGTAGTCCAAAAGGACGTGAATCTGGAAATGTACGATTGGTTTTTTAGTGGCGACTTTCTTCATAGAGTACTAAAAAAGGTGCCGCAGCAATTGGAGCGGTTGAAAAAAATTTCTCAAAAACGCGAGCTCAATAAAAATGATATGAAACTTCAGCGTACTTTATCTGATTGCACTCGCAGTCGGATATTTGAACTTATTGAAAAGGCGGAAACAGCAAAGCGGGTTGTCAGAACTCAGGATTTCTACGATGCAGAAAAACTGGAAAGAGCGATTAATGTATTCCACGAGGTGACCGCTGTGATTTCGCTGGTATATGCACCGGCGCGGATTTGTATGCCGCCCATGGAAACAGACCTGTCATATAAACGGTTCATATCCTCTGAACTTCTAAAAGCTGTACAAGATACCCAGGTGAATGTGTACCGTGACGTCTTTGAGCATATACTTCAGCCGGCGATCATCGCCGAATGTCCTGACGTCATTGGAATTTCAATCGTGTTTCAGCAGCAACTCTTTTCCTCAATGACTTTCTGCGCCCTTATTAAAGAACAGTTTCCGGATATTCATGTAACGATAGGCGGGAATACGGTGACACGCCTGCGGGATGTGCTACCGGATAAACCAAACCTGTTTGCTCTTTTTGACAGTGCTGTGATGTTTGAAGGAGAAACAGCGTTTCTACAGCTTGTGGAAGAAATTGGAGCTGGTCGTAATCTGGCGCAAATTCCGAATTTGATGTATCGTGATGGTTCAGGAATCCATACCTCCTCAATAACCTCAGCTGAGGATATGAAGACCCTGCCGCCACCTGACTTTGACGGATTGCCTTTGGAGAAATATTTTGTCCCGGAACCCATCCTCCCTTACCTGGCAACACGGGGCTGTTACTGGGGTCAGTGCGAGTTCTGCGACCATGGAGAGGGATATACGGCAGGGTACCGGACAAAGAAGATTAATCAAATTATTGACGAGATCCGGTACCTGGGGAATAAGCACAATGCTCGCCATTTTCACTTTACCGATGAATCGTACCCACTGGCGTTCTTCAAAAAACTCTCACGGAAGCTTATGGAGAACAAAATGGACATTGAGTGGGCCACTCACATACGATTTGAAAAGGATTTGATTCATAAACAAATCTGGAAGGATGCCGCCGAGTCCGGATGCAAAGTACTCCACATGGGCTTTGAGTCGGCAAGTGAGAGAGTGCTGAAGCTCATGGGCAAGGCAACAACAACGGATGTCATTCGAAGAGGTCTTGAGATGTCCTCAACGGCCGGCATCTGGAATCACGTAATGGGATTCTTTGGTTTTCCAGGTGAGACCTATAAAGATGCCAGGTATTCCATGCAGTTCCTGGAAGAGAACAAGGATCACGTACATTCTATAGGGTTTGGCACATTTGATCTGAGCAAATATACCCCTGTTGCGAAGAATCCTGAAAAATTTGGAGTCACGTACCATAAAAATCCGGACTGGGATTTGGCTTTGAACTATTACTACACTGTCAGAAAGGGGCTCGGCATTGAAGAAGCCGAGCGAGCGCTTGAGGAATTCGAACGCAATCACTACAGAGGCTGGGATTTTAGGATTTTTATCAGAGAATACATATTCCTTTACGTAGCTCATTTTGGAAAGAACAAACTGCCCGCCCTTCAATTTAATGTTAGCAACGAAGAAGGTGCTTGAAGATCCGCCGGGGTCTGAAGTAAGTTTATGGCCACAAAGTGACAGTTTAAAAATGCATGTGTTATTAAATTGTAATTCTATCAGTGTGATTTAGCGATATTGGTAGTTGACATTTGAGTATTGACAAATAACTTAACTTACTCGTATTCTAATGTGACTGTTTTTTAAGGTTGCAGAAGGGAGCTCATCGGAAGTTGGTGACGCAGAGCGTGGGAACGAGTAAAAATTGTAAACTATAAATGAACAGGAGGTTTTGATGGTTATTACTAAAGAATGCGAGTTTCTTCATACATGTGAAATGTGTGAAAAAAACAACGAGACAGATTGCAAGTTTGATCATAACGAGCATAAGCGGTGGCTGGTAAATAAAAGGATGGGAGATATTAAATATAAAATCATTGTTGGAAGTAATAAAGGGGGGGTGGGAAAAAGCACAGTTACCACCAACCTGGCCTGTGCTCTAGTGCAAAAAGGTTTTAAGGTAGGTTTGGCAGACGCGGACTTGCATGGTCCAAATGTTCCCAAGCTGATGAACGCGGAAAAGGTCAGGCTCAAGGAAGAGGATGGGGGGATTCGGCCATTTGAGACAAGCAGCGGAATAAAACTTGCTTCTTTGGGGTTTTTAATTGAAGATCCGGGGATGCACATAGCCTGGCGCGATGCGGTAAAATATGATTTTATCATCGAATTGTTGGGCAATATTAATTGGGGAAAGTTAGACTATTTGCTTGTCGATTTACCCCCCGGTACGGGAAACGAACAGATTACCATTATAGATTTTATCGGCAATGTCGATGGTGTTGTCATCGTGACAACACCTCAGGATTTGGCTTTGCTCGATGCAAGAAAGATGATCTCCTTTTCCAGGGACAGTAATGTCCCCATTGTAGGTATCATTGAAAACATGAGCTCCCTTACATGTCCTCACTGCAACAACCAGATTGATGTTTTCAAAAAAGGCGGGGGTGAAAAATTAGCGCGGGAGCTAAATCTTCCGTTTATAGGGGCTATTCCTCTTGACGCGGATATTACTGTCCAATCGGACAAAGGGGAACCTATCGTATTATCAAGACCAGACTCTACTCCTGCCAAAGGTTTTTTAAATTTAGCGGAAAACTGCCACAAATTCTTGAATTCAAGAAAATCGGGCAGTGGAAAAAAGAATCCGGCTCCATAATTACCGGCAAAGTAAATTAATGTAGTAAATAATTGAAGCTCCCCGTAGCCCAAGCTACGGGGAAGCTTGAGAGTAGAGTATGATTTTATTTTTTAGTTCGCTCGCTAACACCACAGCAAGTTGCGAGAAATGCGCTTGCTAAGCATTTTTAACTCTGTTATTTAGTCTCTATTAACAGTCAATTATACTCCTGTTCACAGGTCAAATACCAAGCACTTTTTTATTTCCATATCCTTCCCCAACAAACCCTAAATATGCTATCATTAAACGTTAATCCTCATAGGAGTAATAATATGAAGTATCATCAAAGGGTAGTGCTAATTGTGCTGGTTTAAATGTGAGTATGTTTTGTAGTTGAATCCTGAAATAGTGAATGAATGAAAAAAATAATTTTAAGTTTTTTAATAGTATTCCTTTTAACTGACATAAGTGTAGGAGAAGAAAAAAAAGGCTTTGAAGGCATGGTCTTTATAAAAGGAGGCTGTTTTGAAATGGGAGACCAATTTGGCGAGGGGGATAGTGATGAAAAGCCGGTTCACGGGGTCTGTGTGGATGATTTCTATATGGGAGAGCATGAGGTAACAGTGGGAGAATTCAGGGAGTTTGTAAATGAAACTGCTTACAAAACCGAGGCTGAAAAAGGGGACGGATGTTTTTACTGGACTGGCAGTCAACTGAAAATGTTCAGGAGTATCTACTGGGATAATCCTGATTTTTCTCAGACAGAGAAAAACCCGGTTACATGCGTAAGCTGGAATGATGCAACGGAATATATAAAATGGAAAAAGAAAAAGACCGGTTTGAATTACCGCCTTCCTACTGAGGCAGAGTGGGAATATGCGATGCGGGAAGGGGGAAAGAGTAGAAGGTTTGCTGGTTTTTCCAATGAAGGAGATCTGTTTCTGTATGCTAATTTTTGTGATGTAAACTGTAGTTTTGCATGGAAAACCAATGATCAGAATGATGGGTATCAGTACACAGCAGCGGTAAAATCATACAGACCCAATAGCCTTGGTTTATATGACATGTCCGGCAATGTGTGGGAGTGGGTACTGGACTGGTATGATAAGGACTATTACAACCATAGTCTCGGTTATAATCTTACAGGGCCGAGGAGTGGTAAATACAGGGTTCTTCGTGGTGGTTCCTGGAGCAGCAGAATTTTGTTTGTACGGGCAGCGTTTCGGCCTAAATGGGGTCAGATAGGACTCGACACAGGTTTTCGCTTAGCCCTAGACAATAAAAGGAAAAGAGGATTGTGGAAGTAATTAACCGCTATTTTGCTTCAATCAATACAATATTATTCTTAGTTCTCTCCATGAAGTTCTTGGGCTCTCTTGACGCAAGGCTTAAATCTGTGGGTTGATATAACATAGAGCGTAAATCAGGTAGCATAGAAAGAATGTTTTTGATATACGACGATTTTATAGCACAAGGCTCATGACTGGCGCGGCAAAAAGATTTAAGAAATTAGAATTCGCTACGGCCCTGATATGGAAATTGCTTCAGATTGCTGAAAAAAACCTTCGCAGACTTAAAGGGTGCTGGTCGTTGTCTGATGTTTTAGCTGGGGAAAAAATTGTAGATGGAAATTTAGTTAATGAAAATAAGAGAGAATTTAAAGAAGAAAGGAACGCCGTCTGAAATGATTTTACATTCATATTGAAACGATCTCTCTTCAAATGGAAGTTTTAATTCTTACACAATTCCACCTAACTTTTTTTGCTTTCGTCCTATAGGAAGCTTTCAGATTTAGATATGTTTGTTCAATATTAAGGTAAATAACATTCGAAAGGGAGATCATGAAAAAAGGTTCTATCTATACTGTGGCAGGATGTGGAAAGATTGGCTCTGAGGGTGATGGGGGAGACGCAAAATTGGCGATGTTGAATGAACCCAAGGATCTGACTATTGACAACAATGGCTGTTTGTATATAGCTGATTCAGAAAATAACCTGATCAGATTTGTAAATTCAAATGGGTCTATTGATACCATCGCTGGTTCTATCACACTTTCTGAGACGGAGGAAGATAAAAAGGCTGATGAGACCGAATATCAACGCGTTCTCGATACAGTGCCGCGCAAAGCTGGGATGAATGCAGAGCTGATTGGCGATAATGGCGCGGCCATATCGGCAAAGCTTAGATTCCCATCTGCCATTGCTGTAGATCATGATGGAAATCTCTATATTTCTGATACCCATAACCATAGGGTAAGAAAGATGAATAGAAAAAATGGTGTCATTACAACGATAGCAGGTAATGGCGATGACCAATTGAGTGGTGACAATGGTCCTGCAACAGAAGCAAGCCTCTCAGAACCAACGGGTATAGCAATAGACCGGGAAGGGAACATATATATTGCTGATTTAAGAAACAATAAGATCAGGATAGTTGAGAGAGCAAGCGGGATAATAAAGACTTTTGCCGGAAACGGTGATGATTATTTCAGCGGAGATGATGGACCGGCAGTTAATGCCTCCCTCAGTGGCCCCAGCGGTATAGTTCTGGACAAAAATGAGAATATTTTTATTGCTGATACATTTAACAATGTCATCAGAAGGGTAGATGCAAATACAGGTATTATAACTACTGTTGCCGGAGATGGTGATAGATTTAAAATTAATAAAAAGGAAACCACGGCTAATAGCCTTGCTCGCCCACATTCAATTGCATTGGATTCAAAAGGAAACATATACACCACTGACTCTGACAATCATTTGGTAAGAAAAATAGATGGGAACTCCGGTGAGATTACTAATGTAGCTGGAAATGGAACGATAGGTTTTTCCACGGATGGAACACCGGCTCATGATGCCGCCCTTAATTATCCATTTGGCATGGCAATAGATTCAAAAGATAATGTATATGTTGCAGACACTTTTAACCATAGAATAAGAAAAATATTCAATTAAGATGTACTTCTGAGTACGAAATCAAAAAAAGAGGTTAATTTTTTGAAACTCTATCAACTATCCAGAGTCTAATCAATAAGCTCCAAATTTTTTTCTTTTCTATCTTTTTTATTAGGGTTGTAGGATATAAAGTCCTGTAGCCCTTTTTTTTTGAAGTTTTTTACTCTCATCGGGCTCGAGTCCCGTTGGAGCCAACTTTTGCTATCTAATTAGAAAATATGACTATTCCCATATTTATCTCCAATTAAAATAACACTCCTTAAATGCTCATATCTTTTTTTTTCTTGCGAGATAGCACCTATATACCAAATTTTTTAATAGTTTAGACAAGTTTTTTTATTGATATTTTTTTAAATATGGATTATCTTAAAATTTGTAAAAAATTATTATGCTTAGAAAATTATTAAAAAGAATTATAGATAATAAGGGATTTACTCTCCTTGAGTTATTGGTTGTTATGATCATTCTTGGATTGCTGGCTGCGCTGGTTGCTCCGAAATTTTTCAGCCATGTTGGAAAGTCCAAAACAAAGGCTGCAAAGGCCCAGATAGAGTTACTTGGTACTGCGCTGGACACCATGCGACTTGACGTTGGGCGTTATCCCACAACGGAGGAAGGGCTCAATGCTCTGCGAGAGGATCCCGGCATTACTAGGTGGGATGGACCATATCTCCCAAAGTCCGTGCCTAAGGATCCATGGCAAACGCCATATATCTATTCATATCCCGGAGAAAACGGGTCAGAATACGATATCCTCTCATATGGCTCTGATGGTACGCAAGGCGGTAGTGGAGAAGATCAAGATGTCGCCAATTGGAAAGAAATAGAATAGCAATTCAGCGGCTAGGGGTTGGGGATCAACGATCAACAAAGAAAATACCTTCTAAACAATTATCTCATCATCTTTCATAACGATTTTGCCTTTTACAATAGTCATAACAGCTTTTCCTTGAACTTCCCATTCATCAAATGGACAGTTTCTGCCTTTTGAGTAAAATTTGGAGGAACTGATCGTCCATTTCTTTTTTGGATCAATTATGATTATATCTGCTTTAGAACCTAAGGCTAAACTTCCAGCTTTTAACCTGAAAATCTTTGCAGGCAAAACACTCATTTTCTTTATTGCTTGAGACATGGTTAATAAGCCGGGTTTTACCAGATGCGTTAATACTAAAGCTAAAGTGGTCTCCAAACCGATTAATCCAAACGGAGCTTTTTCCCATATTAAAGCTTTTTCCCGGATTGTGTGAGGAGCATGGTCGCTCGCAATAATATCAATAGTTCCGTTAATCAGGCCTTCTCTTACCGCATCTACATCTTTTTGTGTTCTTAAGGGTGGGTTGACTTTCGCGTTGGTTCCTATTTTTTCTTCATCTTTTTCTGTCAGAAGCAGGTGATGTGGCGCTGCTTCGGCAGTTATATTAACACCATTATTTTTTGCGTTAGCAATCAGCTCTACGGATTCGGCAAGACTGACATGAGATATATGAAGTTTTGCGCTTGTTTTTTTTGCCAGTTCTATATCTCTCTTAATAAAATCTGCCTCTGAACAGTATGGTTTATCAGCAAACCTTGCAGTGCCTGTAAAATAATGAGACTGCTTCTTTTCTTTAGATGCTAACTTCTTTTTATTTCTATAAAATTTTGACTCTTCACAATGTGGACTAACCAGAGAATTGGCTTTTTTACTTTCTATTAGAGCATTATGCATTAACTTTTTCCCAGCTACAGGATTTCCGTCATCAGAAATAGCTACGGCTCCGCTGTTTACCAAAGTTTTTACGTCCGTAATCCTGTTTCCTCTCAGCCCTTTTGAAATGCATGCCTTGGTATAAATATTGATTATGCCAGTGTTTTTTGCTATCTCCAATGCTCTCGCTATTCTTGGAGGGGTATCAAGAGGAGGGGATGTATTCGGTTCCATAACGACTGTTGTAAAACCCCCTGCTGCAGCGGCATAAGAACCTGTTTTAATCGTTTCTTTATATTCAAATCCGGGTTCTCTGAAATGGACATGCACGTCAACAAGGCCGGGTGTAATAATTTTTCCTTTTGCGCTTATAATTTGTGAATTTTTATCTTTTATGTTTTTGCCGATGGCCTTAATTTTGCAGCCATCAATCAAAATATCCAAGACATCATTTTTTTTTGATTTGGGATCAATTACTGTTCCGTTTTTAAGTAAAAGTTTTGGCATATTTATTCTGGTAGCCCCGTGGTGTAATCAATCTGTTCTCATGAAATACTGTTTGACTATTGCCAATGATTACAACTGAAAGCATATTGATCTCCTCGTCAGCAAAATCATTTAAATTGCTTATAACTATTGATTGTTTCTCTCGAAAAGCATTGGTAACAATGCCAACCGGTGTAGTACCGGTACGATAATTCTTAACAATGTCCCTGGAGTTGATGATCTGGCTCACTCTTCTTTTGCTTTTTGGATTATATATTGCGATAACAAAATCTCCCTCTGCCGCGCATTCAATTCTCTTTTCAATGACTTCCCAGGGGGTCAGGAGGTCGCTTAAACTGATAACAGCAAAGTCATGTGACAAGGGAGCGCCTAACAAGGAAGCTGCCGCGTTAACGGCTGACACACCCGGAACAATTTCAATTTCAAGTTGCTTATTTTTATTCAATTCCAATACCAGTCCGGCCATGCCGTAAATGCCGGGATCTCCACTGCTAACAACAGTAACTACTTCTCCATTTTCAGCTAATTCCAGAGCTTTTTTGCAACGATCAATTTCTTCCATCATGCCTGATGTGTAAATTTTCTGATTTTTGATTAACTCCGCTATTAAATCCACATAACGGGTGTAACCAACTATAGATGTTGATTTCTTAATAGCATCAACAGCAAGAGGGGTTAACTGATCTATATTTCCAGGACCCGTTCCAACTACAAAAACTTTTCCTCGGCTATCGCTATCGTTGTTTGTGAAAGCTTTGTTTTTGACAGTAGCATTTGACATCTGAACCCTCCTAATATAGCGCACGGTTCTGCGACAGAATATATCCCTAATGCTTTCTTTACAGTTTCCGATTTAGCAAAATTATCTTCTATAGTCTTTATCTGCGATTTAGAAATAAATTTTAACGGGATATTCAACTTTTCAGAAAGCTGAAAGAAACCTTTCTCGTCATTTTTATCTTCTACACTTGCTATGAGTCTTACTTCATTTACACTACGATTAATTCGCTTGAGCCCATCGCGCAAGGTTTCTTCCAATTGAGTTGCTGATGTCCCTCGCCTGCAGCCCATTCCTGCTATTAAAGTTTTAGTTGCCTCTGATCCGGTTGTGATGACAAAATCTCCATTGCAGATCAAAGCAACCTTTTCCGCCAGACGGTTAGCTCCTCCTTCGTGACCTGAAAGAGTGCTTATAGCGTAGCGTCCCATTTCATCAACTATAACAATTGCGGGGTCTTTAAACTTGTTCTGGATGTGATCTTTAGTAATCCGGGTTACAATACCCAGTGCCATAATAAAGATAAAAGAATTATAGCGCTTCCAGAGCTTTTCAACTAGCTCTTTTGTAGTTATTTCGTAGGGTGTAATGTTGGCGTTATTGTCAGCAATGATATTTTTTGGTGCATAAAGCTCTCCTTTTAAATTATCTTGCAGTTTTCCGGCTACTAACAAGCCATGAGTTGTAATAGTAATGATTGCGAGAGACATATTTTTAACAAGTTGCAAACTCGATGCACGAAATTCGTAACAATTTTGAATGATCTAAATTAAAAATTATTATATAAGCAGTTAGGAAGATAAAAAAATGAATGTTGAAAGTTGATAATTTAAGGCCAAAGTATTTAAACATTTGAAAGAGTTTAATAAGCGAACTTAAAAAAAATATACTCTACGCTGAAGATCCCTCGCAGCTTTGTTGCGTGGAGCTTCAATTTTTGATTTGTTTCGTATTTCGAAATTCGATATTCGGATTTAATCATTTAACTTCTATACTCATGGCTAAAGTTTTTATCATAAAGTTTGGATGGAATATTTTTCTTTAAGAGAGCCTCACCCACTAATATCAAAGCGGTTTTTGTGATTTTTTTTCCTGTTGTTTTTTTTAGTATATTTTCCAAGGTCCCCTCAATGATCTCTTCATCAGGCCAGCTTACTTTATAAGCAATGGTAACCGGTGTTTCAGGAGAATAACTGGTTTTTAATGTCTCAACAATCTCAGCAAGTTTACTTATGGACAAATAAAGAAACAGTGTAGGGCGCGTTTTAATAATTTCTTTAAGATCCTCCTTTTCAGGTACCGGCGTCTTGCCTTTAACACGGCTAATGGTAATAGTCTGGCAGATTTCCGGCACTGTCAGTTCAAGGCATAAAGCTGCGGCGGCGGCTTGAAATGAGCTTATTCCCGGTATTACTTCATACTCAATATTTAGCTTATCAAGCAAAAGCATCTGCTCATTTATAGCACCATATATTGAAGGGTCGCCGGTATGGAGCCTTCCGACATTCTTACCACTTTCTTTTGCTCTTTTAAAAATATTTTCAATCTCTTCTAAATTTAAAGAAGCAGAATTATGTTTTTCTTCAGCATTAATGGCGTATTTTAATATATCTATATTGATGAGAGAACCTGCATAAACTACTATTTCTGCCTGCTCCAGAATTTCTTTTCCTTTAATTGTTAAGAGCTCTGGATCACCTGGTCCCGCACCTATAAAATAAACTTTCATTGTTTTCTCTTTCTTACAATGATAGTGGAAAGATAGCCTTCCTTTTCAGAAAAAGAGCAATTGTTCTTGAAACCCTTTATAAGTTTTTCTCCTGCCATTCCTACATGGCTTCCGAATATAGCGTCCTGACCAATACCCATTTCCTGGAGCAGTTTAACAATTTCCGGCAATTTTTTAGCGACTTTCATGAGAACAATAGTATCATGATCTAAAATTGTTTTTTTTAAATCATTGATATCGGTCGGGACCGGACATATACAGACTTTTTCGTTTTTTTCAGCCATGGAGTAACTAAACCTGGCAGCCACTGCGCTGTATGCTGAAATGCCTGGGATAGTTTCAATTACCAGATCCGGGTCCGATTCTTTTAATGCACCCAGGAGGTAAATATAAGTACTGTACAACAACGGGTCTCCAATTGTTAGATATGCTACCTGATTTCCATTGTTGATTTTTTGGAGGATGATTTTAGCGGAGTTCTTGTACCGTTTTTCAAGTTCTTCTTTGTCCTTGGTCATAGGAAATTCCAGTTCAATAAATTCTTTTTTGCTATCCAGGATATTTTCAATGATTTCTCTGGCTAGGCTGTCAGCTTTTATTTTTGCTTTAGGGGCAAAGATAATATCTACATTGTTAAGAATATTCAGCGCCTTTAATGTTAATAGTTCCGGGTCTCCCGGTCCTACTCCAATGCCATAGAATGTAGGTTTGTTTTTTTTTCGCAATGTTTTCTTAAAACCTATTAGAATATAAATTCGAAATCAAAAACCCGAAACATGCCTTGCTTGGATGAAAGGCTTTTGAATTTTGAGCTTTGGGGGTTTTGTCATTTGAGTTTGTTTCAAAATATCAGTTTCTTGTTTTAATCCGAAATTCGAGTAACGATCAACATACTTAATGATTCTTCTTCGACTTTATCAAGATCCTCAAATGATATATCTAAAATCTTTTCGTTTGACAAAGACAGGTTAGAAACAACACAAAATTTATATTTAGAAGCGGAATTTAAAGTAAGTTTACTCTTTATCATTTTTAAATTGTTTTTAGGGTCTAACAGGAGAACAAATTTATTATTCTCATTGAATATTTTTTGAATCTCAACATCATCAGTTCCGTGCAAAGTAAAGGTTCTATACTCTTTCCAGCTTTCTTTTAATCTGGAAAACGCGAATTGGACAGAGCTAATACCGGGAATGACTTCGCAGTTATCCTTTCCAAATTTATCTAAAACAGATTTTCCAAAACTGTAAAACAGCGGGTCTCCAGAAACCAAAAAAACAAGTTTTTTATTTTGTTCATAGAATTGAGCTCCTCGATCCAGTATCTCGTTATAGTTGTTTTCAAGAATTAATGTTTTTAGGGAAGCATTTTTTTTAACAAAATCCTTTATCAAACGTTTTGAGCCTATAACTGCATCTGCATTTTTAATAGCTTTTTTCCCTTTTATCGTCATCAACTCAGGCGCGCCGGGCCCGCAACCAATTATCATTATTTGCTTGCCCATTTTTGTAGTAGCTTACCCATTAAAAAAATTTAGACAGATAACAGTAAAATTAATTATTAATTGTTAATTTGGTGTTGGTTTTATAGATTGTAGGGTGTGATTGAAATATTTATTATCTATCATTCATCTACCCATTTTGCTCCAGTATTTGATTTTCCAACTAATTTTCTATTCATATTGAAAAGAAGCGTTGGTACAGTCAAATCTGATTTCAAATAAGCCTGGATTTTTTTCTCTATTGTTTCAGCAAGGTCATTAAACAGTTCTCCTTTATCATGTCTTTGCAGGATATTAATCATTCCCTCCACTGTTGTTGATTCTTTTAATTCCTTTATGATTATGTTCTCAACTCCATTTTTTTTAAAAAAACTCACAACAGCTTTGTTTGCCGCGGGAGATTTCAAGTGGTGGGTTTGAAAATGCCCTGACAATACTTTTGCTAATTTACCGGGATGGCCTGCAAGGATAATGGAAAATTTCATTTCAAATGCGTTCTTCAAAGTAAATCCCAGGTAATCTCCGGACTGCACTATTTGATTATCCTGAAATTTATCCCTGAAATGTATTTGCATTGCCTGTTCACTTATGTTTCCTGGTGTGACAATGACCTCCTTAAATCCATTTTTTTTACAGAATTTAAATTGTTCAATGATGGTTTGTTTGAAAGAAGAGAGCGACTTGGGCTTCATAATGCCGGTAGTACCGATAATCGATATTCCACCGATAATGCCAAGCCTTGCGTTAGTTGTTTTTTCTGCAATTTCTTTTCCATTAGGAACGGAAATAAGAACATTGACGCCCCTGTCGGTCAGCTCTCTTATTGAAGATAAGATCATTTTTCTTGGGATTGGATTTATGGCTGCTTCTCCCACTGGAAGCTGTAATCCTGGTTTTGTGATGCGTCCGAGTCCATTTCCCCCATCTATTGTCACTTGATTACCCTCCTTGAAGGATACCCTAGCAATAATCTCCATATTATTTGTAACGTCGGCTTCTTCTATAGATTTTTTTATCACACTACACTCAGTGTAATCCTTATTTTTTTTAGAGTAATTTATAGGAATGAGTGCTCTTTTATCTCCCGGTAGTTTTATTTCAACATTTTCTAACGGATTTTTACCCAACAGTTTTTTTACGGCTGCTTTAGTAGCCGCTGCAGCGTAGGTTCCGGTGGTATAGCAGAATTTTTCATTCATGGTGAATTGAACTATGCCTTTTTTATTAGTTAAATGCCATTTTTATTAAAGCATTAATAATAGCGACTGCTACGGTACTTCCCCCTTTTTGACCGCGATTTGTTATATAGGGAACATCTTTAATTGTTGTTAGATATGATTTAGATTCTTTCGCGTTAACAAAACCTACTGGTATGCCAACTATTAAGGCAGGTTTTAATTCATTATTTTTGATCATATTTACTAACTCTATTAAAGCGGTAGGGGCGTTCCCTATTGCAATAATATTTCCATCAAGTTTGTGTGACAATGATTTCATGCCAGCGGAGGCCTTGGTTATTCCCTCATGACTCGCCAGTTCCATTACTTCAGGATCATTTAAAACACACCTGACGTCATGGCCTAATTTTTTATTAATTCCCGCCTGAACCATGGTTACATCGGTAAATATGATCTTTTTTTCCTCAACCGCTTTTAACCCCGCGGAAACGGCTTTATCATGAAAAATTATGCTTGTCAGAAAATCAAAATCTCCTGTTGTATGGATTACTCGTTTAATAATGGGCTTTTGTTCAGGTGGTATTTCATGGCCGTTTAAATTTTTTTCAATAAGCTCCATGCTTTTATCCTCGATTTTACTTGGAGCCACTTTATTTAATTTCAATTGATCAATGACTTCATCGTAGAGTTCCTCCTGCACTAAATCAGTTATCTTTGGATGTTGTCCTATCGGATCCAACATTTTAAAGTCTACTTTTTTTTCTAATTTATTGATAATGTTCTGAATGAGATTAGGGATATCTTTAGTAAAGTGCATTCCTTTAAACAAAAAGTAAGGATACGCGATCAATTGATCCATGTTTTTCTTTGCCAACGCCTTTATTCCATCCTCTATGGTAGGAGACGCAAGCTCCATAAAAGCAGGTTCAAACATAACCGATTGAAAATAATTGTTTAACTCATTTACCAGATTTTTCACCTGCTGGTTCGCGCCATCTTTTCTACTGCCGTGCGCTACGATTAGAAAACCTTTTTTCATTCGTATTTTCCTTTCTTATTAAAAAAATAACTTGAAAACAAAGAGTTCCTATAATATAGTCGATTTTCTGCCAAATCTAAATTGAAAAATCAATTACCTTTGCAACCTAAATGGGGCTTTTAACATTTAAATCCGGCATTCACCCTGCCTATAGAAAAAACAGTACGGAAGCTACTGCCATATGCGCGGCAAAAATACCTAAAAAGGTTGTTATACCTCTGCAGCAGCATATTGGCGCACCAAACAAACCTCTTGTTAAAAAAGGTGATATTGTTAAAACTGGTCAGAAGATTGCGGGTAGTGACGCTTTTGTTTCTTCCCCTGTTCATGCCAGTATTTCCGGTAAAGTTAAAGCAATCGCTTCTACCCTGCACCCTTCCGGCCAATTGATAACATCTGTAACCATAGAATCAGATGAGAAAGATGAGTTTTTTGAAAGTAATCCGGGAAAAAGGGAGTATACCGATCTTTCTTCTGATGAGATTCGCGGAATAGCAAAAGATGCGGGAATAGTCGGTTTGGGCGGGGCCGCATTTCCAACCCATGTCAAGCTCAGCCCTCCAAAGGAGAAAAAAATAGACGCGGTTATTCTCAATGGGGCTGAATGTGAACCTTATTTAACGGCAGACCACAGGCTCATGCTGGAACAGCCTGAAAAAGTTGTTTACGGCTTAAAAGCCGTCATGAAATCCCTTAATGTTTCCAAAGGATACATTGGAATAGAAAATAATAAAAAAGATGCTATTTCGGCAATATTGAATATGGCCGGTAAAAACGGGGCTGATATAGAAGTTCATGGTCTTCAAGTAAAATATCCCCAGGGCGCGGAAAAAATGCTGATTAAAGCAATTCTTAACAGGGAAGTACCGGCAGGCGGTTTACCAATGGATGTAGGTGTTGTTGTCCAGAATGTTGGCACAACCGTAGCCCTAGCGGATTCTATCCGGGATCACAAACCAGTTATAGAGCGTGTTGTTACGGTTTCTGGCACCGGAGTTAAAGAACCAAAAAATTTGATGGTGAGAATCGGGACTTTGTTCAGCAATGTGATAGAAGAATGCGGCGGATTAAATGAGGGAGCAAGGAAAGTCATTATGGGCGGACCTTTGATGGGGCTGGCCCAACCAAGCCTGGAAATACCGGTTGTTAAGGGAACTTCTGGAATTGTTGTACTCACGGAAAACGAAATAAAAGCTGAAAAAGCCCGAACTTGTATTGGATGCGGAAGTTGTGTGGATGTCTGTCCCATGTTTTTACTTCCTACCAGGATAGCTAATTTTTCAAAGTACGATTTAACTGAAAAGGCAGAACAGTTTGGAGTTATGGACTGCATTGAATGCGGTTGCTGCACTTATGTTTGCCCATCAAAAATTAGTCTTGTTCAATGGATAAGATACGGTAAAGGCAACATTCTTGAAAAGAGGAAGAAAATTAAGAGTTAGCAATTAGCAATATAGAAGCATCCAGCAGTCAGTAAGATGAAAAACGAAATGCCAAGAGCTGATGGCTGAAACCGTAAGAATTAGTTAGATTCCTGATCAAATCGAGAATGACATTGAGAGAGTGGGAATGGCAATCGTATACTTTTTGTCATTGCCGAAAATGTCCCTACTGTCATTTCCGCATGCTTTTACCGGGAATCCCGGCTGAGGACAAGAACGGGGAAGCATTCGGGCATAACAAAATTTGCGTGCACAATTTTCTAATCGGACATTGCTGAATATTCTTTTTATATTGTTAATTGCTAATTGTTAACTGATAACTGTTAATATATAACTATGACTGATATTAAACTTGTAATTTCATCATCACCTCATATACGTAATGATGAAAGTATTCCAAAGATAATGTTCGTTGTTTTGGCGGCACTTCTGCCGGCTGCTTTTTTGAGCATATACCTATTTGGAATAAAGGCAATTTTATTAATGGCCACATGCATTATTGTTTGTATGGCCACGGAATATGTTTTTCAAAAATGCAGGGATAAAGAGATAACATTAAGCGATGGAAGCGCTGCCCTTGCCGGTTTGCTGTTAGCTATGACTCTTCCCCCTTCTTTCCCTTTACTGGGAGCGGCATTGGGTTCTGTAGTAGCGATTGGACTTGGGAAACATATTTTTGGCGGGTTGGGTTTTAATATTTTTAACCCGGCGTTAATAGGCAGGGCGTTTTTACAGGCTGCTTTCCCGGTGATGATTACAACATGGGACGATCCTTTTGCGTGGCGGTCTCCAGCGGTGGTGGATGCTGTAAGCTCAGCTACGCCCCTGGCAAAAATGAAATTTGATCAAGAATTTGTTCCTGCTCAGGATTTAATAATCGGTTTTACAGGCGGCTCTTTAGGTGAAACATCCGCCCTTGCTTTATTAATAGGAGTTGTTTTTTTACTGTACCGGGGATATATTCAATGGAGGATTCCGGCTTCTATATTAATCTCTTCTTTATTATTCGGGGGGATTTTCTGGCTGATGGATTCCACTCAATATCCGGAGCCTTTTTTTCACTGGTTTGCGGGTGGCATGGTATTAGGTGCTTTTTATATGGCGACCGATATGGTGACTTGTCCAATTACGCCTAAAGGCTATTGGATTTTTGGGTGCGGTATAGGCATAATAACAGTTATAATTCGATTGTTCGGTGGACTGCCTGAGGGTGTAATGTATGCGATACTCTTTATGAATGCCTTTACACCGATCATAAATAAATATACAAGACCAAAAATATTGGGAGAAGTAAAAAAATAAGCGTTGAGCAGTCAGCAAAAGATGAGATTAAACGCTGATGGTTGACCTCTGAAATTTTTTAATAATTGAACAATTATTAATTAGTGACAATACTATGAATAGTAGTGTACTAAAAATGCTGGTTGTATTAACGACAATAGGCCTTGTTTCAGGAGGTTCTCTGGCAGGAGTATATAAAAAATCCTTTCCTCTCATAGAAAAACATCGTCTTGAAGCATTAAAAAAGGCGATCTTTGACGTCCTGCCTGAAGCAAAGAGCTACAAAGAATTGGAAAAAGACGGATTAAAGGCTTACCAGGGTCTGGATGATAAAAATAATCCAGTTGGTATTGCTTTTGAGGCCGAAGGTAACGGTTTTCAGGCAAAAATTGTCATGATGGTTGGTATTGATAATCAATTTAAAAAACTTAAAGGAATGAAGGTGCTTTATCAAATTGAGACGCCGGGACTTGGTAATAAAATTGAATTCGATGATTTTAGAAACCAGTTTAAAGGTTTATCGGTAAAACCTCAAATTGGATACGTAAAAAACAAAAAACCAGATAAGCCTAATGAAATACAGGCGATAACTGCGGCCACAATTTCTTCAGTGGCGGTTGTCAAGATTTTGAACAAAGAGATAAAGAAAATGTCGGGAACGTATAAGCTTCAAGGTTAACTGCGATGACTGATTTATTTAAAGAATTTAAAAAAGGACTTTGGAAGGACAATGCCGTTTTTGTCATGCTGTTAGGGATGTGCCCTGTCCTTGCGGTCACCAATTCCGCTACAAATGGACTGGCAATGGGTTTAGCAACCAGTTTTGTATTATTAAGTTCCGCTATTTTTGTTTCCACATTGAGGCACATTATTCCTCATCAAGTCAGAATAGCTTCCTATATAGTAATTATCGCCACTTTTGTTACTATTGCAGATTATTTTTTAGCGGCCATGTTGCCCCCAATCAGTAAAGCATTGGGCCCGTATGTTCCATTAATTGTGGTCAATTGTCTTATTCTGGGAAGAGCAGAAGCTTTTTCATCGAAACACGGCATTGCGACCTCTATTTCTGACGCGCTGGGTATGGGAACGGGATTTACAGGAGCCCTAATTATTTTAGGAGGTATTAGGGAAATTCTCGGTAACGGCAGCCTTTTTGAAGTCAAATTACTTGGAGACTGGTTTGAACCATGGATTGTTATGCTTCTGCCTGGTGGTGCCTTTATTACTTTAGGATTACTTATCGGTTTTATAAACTACTTTACTAAAAAGCCGGTTGCCCTGGGAGTCAGCCTTGGAGAGGATATTGGCTACAGGGAAAAGGGTCAGTTTGTGACTGCTAATGAAGCCTACGGGCAACATCAGGAGAAAAGCAGTCCCGTTGTGACAGAAAAAACTGAATAGTAGACACTTATCAATTGGCGGTTAACAACTAACAGTTTAAAAAAGCAGATAATATGACAATAAGACTTGTACCTTCAAAGAATCTAAGTATTAATTAAATGTGGAAATTGTTCAGGGGAAAACATGGAAATATTCATAATTTTTATTAGCGCGTCGATTGTAAACAACTTTGTCCTTACCTACTTTTTAGGTATCTGCCCTTTTCTCGGAGTATCTAATAAAATTGATTCCTCTTTTAGTTTAGGGTTGGCAACAACGTTTGTTATGGTTATTACCGCGGTAGCCTCCTGGTTAATTAATCATTATATTTTAATTTTATTTAATGTTCCTTTTTTAGAATACGTGTCATTTATTATAGTAATTGCTTCTATGGTCCAGTTAGTAGAGATGTTTGTAAAAAAAACCAGTCCGGTTCTTTACCGGGCATTAGGGATTTTTTTACCGCTGATTACAACCAACTGTGCTATTTTAGGTCTTGCTCTGTTTGCAGTTTTAAGAGATTATAGTTTTATACAGACGATTGTTTTTGGAATAGGCGCTGGAGTCGGTTTTACATTAGCTATTGTGGTAATGGCAGGGATCAGGGAAGAACTGGAAATGGCCGACATTCCATATCCGTTAAAGGGAGCAGGTATTACTTTAATTGTAGCGGGTTTTCTTGCATTGGCTTTTATGGGGTTTGCGGGTTTAATCTCTGCATAGTAGTTCACCTTTGACTTTGTTGAGTGCGTAAAGAAATTATCCAGGGGGCAGGTTTCAGGGGCCTGATTTTTATCTCCGATTCCCGACAACTGAACTCTGATACCTAAATTATTAACCTTTGCAATTACAATGTTCTACTGTTTATTGAGCTTTACATTTTTGAATTGAGGAATTAAGTCCCATGGAACAAAATCTTTATTTACTTGGTCTATCGAGTATGGGAGGTCTGGGATTATTTTTTGCTTCCCTTTTAGTGTTTGCTGACAAAAAATTGAGGGTAGAAGTAGACCCAAAAATTTTGCTAATAGAGGAAGTTCTGCCAGCAGCTAATTGTGGAGCTTGTGGACAGCCGGGCTGTCCCGCTTTTGCGGAAGCTGTTGTCAATGGAATTGCTGACGTCCATGAATGTACGGTAGGCGGCGAGGAAGTGGCACATCAGATTGCTTCCATTATGGGAGTCGAGGCTAAGGCTGTGCAAAAAAAAGTTGCAAAAGTTTTTTGCAGGGGAGGGAATAAAGAAACGGACAGAAAAGCTATTTATTACGGAGTAACAAGCTGCAGTTTGGCAGCAAAAGTCGGCGGTGGAGAAAAATCATGCAAATACAGCTGCCTGGGTTATGCCGATTGCGTGGATTCCTGTAAATTTAACGCTATGTGGATGAATGCCAATGGACTGCCTGTTGTTGACGAAGACGCTTGTACATCCTGTAATAAATGTGTTGAAGCGTGCCCAAGGAATTTGATAGAACTTCATTCACCTGATATAAAGCTCCATGTTTATTGTAAAAATCGTGACCCGGGGAAAATAGCAAAAAAAACCTGCAAAGTAGCTTGTATCGGGTGTACATTATGCGTCAAGCCTGATCCTGAAAATATAAAAATGGTCGATAATTTAGCTGTTATAGAATACTCCGATGCTTATCTTGGTTTAGAAGAATGCGCAAAAAAATGCCCGACAAATGCTATTGCTTACCAATTGGACCCCATTCACTGATATTCCGTCATTTGTCATTAGTTAAAGCAACCCCCTCCATTGAGTTTATTATATGCAGTTCTTACAACCTTTCCCTTCTTCCCAATGACAAATAACCAATAGCTTATTATAAATAACCACACTATGAAGATAATTAGAGGTATACAAAATATTAAAGAATCGATAACTTATCCTGTTCTTACAATTGGAAATTTCGATGGTGTTCATTTAGGGCATCAGGCCATTTTTAAAAAAGTGGTTGATAGGGTAAAAGAAGTTGAAGGAACAGGAATTGTCTTCACTTTTGAGCCGCATCCAAAAAAAATATTATCGCCTGATAAATACCTTACTTCTTTAATAACTTTTGAAAAAAAATTAGAGCTAATTGAAAAAACAGGAATTGATATGGTAATTTGCGCTGATTTTACGACTGATTTTGCGGCTCTAAGTCCCTGGAAATTTACTAAAAGTATATTGGTAGAAAAAATATGTGTAAAAGAAGTTTTTGTGGGATATGATTTCAATTTTGGAAAAAGACAGGAAGGAACTGCTGAATACTTTCAGAAAATGGGAGAAGAATTTGGTTTCAAAGTAGAGGTGTTGGACGCTGTTAAAATAAATGGTGGCATTGTCAGCAGCTCATTCATACGCGACCTTATTGTAAACGGACAGGTCAGTAAAGCTGCCCGCTATTTAGGACAGCCCTACAGTCTGGCAGGGAAAGTTGTTGGAGGCCGTGAAGTAGGTTCGGCTATAGGATTTCCAACAGCCAATCTAGATGTTCATGATAGCCTGATTCCGCATACAGGGGTATACGCGGTTCAGATTATTTCCAAAAATAAAAAATATAATGGAGTTGCCAATGTAGGGTATAATCCTACTTTTAAAAGAAACCACTTGACTGTTGAAATTCACATTTTTGATTTTACTGAAAATCTGTATGATCAAACGATCAGGCTCTTATTCATTAACAGAATTAGAGATGAAGTAGCTTTTTTATCGACAGAAGAGTTGAAAATACAAATTCAAAAGGACGTTAAAACCGCTAAGGAAATCATTGAAGAGGAAATAGATTGAAAAAAACACACCTTTATATCGGACTAATTATTGCTTTCCTTGCGTGTTACTACACTTTCAGGAATGTTTCAATAAAAGAGCTAAGTGATGCCTTATCTTCAATGCATTTTATTTACCTGTTACCGGCCCTGTTTTTTACTTTAGCATTTTATTATATAAGGGCAGTACGCTGGAAATATCTGCTTCTTTCTGTGAAAGAAGTGCATTACTATAGGCTTTTTTCACCGGTAATGATTGGTTTTATGGCAAACCTTCTTCCTGCCCGGGTTGGGGAATTAATAAGAGCTTACTTGCTAGGAAAAAGAGAAAAGATTTCTTTTTCCTCCTCTTTTGCCACTATTGTGGTAGAGCGAATATTTGATATGTCTGCTATCCTCATCATGATAGGGAGTCTCCTTTTTTTACAGCCTGAATTGACGAGCAAAAAAAATGTTTTAGGAGATTCTGCTATGATTGAAAAAATTGTCATGTTTGGATGGGTTGGCCTGATAATTGTTGTTTTGTTCTTTTTATTTACTATACTGTTAATTTATAAGCAAGAACTGGTCATTTCCTGGATAAAATTTATTTGCCGCCCGCTTTCTGAAAGCATACAAACCAAAATATTGGATTCCTTCAATTCAGCTACAGAAGCCCTTTATAGTTTAAAAAATTTTAAAACAACTTTAACAGTAATTCTTTTGTCAGCAGTTTTATGGACTTTCAGTCTCTTATCATACTACCCATTTTATTTTGCCTTTGAAATTGATTACCTCCCTTTTTCATCTTTAATTATTGTTTTCATTATTATCTGCATTTTTATTACCATTTTCCCTACTCCAGGATTTGTAGGCTCATTTCAATTAGCCTGCATGGTAGGGCTGCATAATATTTTTAACGTGCCGGAGGCAACCGCCGCAAGTTTTGGAATTGTTACATGGGCTTTTTCAATGGGAATAACAGTTATAGGCGGATTATTTTTTATTATTAAAGATAATGTTTCCATAAAAGATATTACTAAGGCCCATACATAAAATGGAAGTTTATTTCGATAACGCGGCGACTTCTTACCCCAAACCCCCCTCTGTTTACGAAGCGATTAATTTCACTCTGCAGCATGTTGGAGCAAACCCGGGAAGAGGTGAACACTCTTTATCCCAGTCTGCGAACAGAATTATCTTTAAAGCAAGAGAAACCATAGCCGAATTTTTCAATATCCCTAACAGTAGAAACATTGTTTTTACTTCCAATGGAACGGAAGCGATTAATCTGGCGCTAAAAGGATTTTTAAAACCTGGTGATCACGGTATTATTTCCAGCATGGAACATAATTCCGTTGTTAGACCATTAAATTCCTTAAAAAATGATGGTGTGAATGTAACAATTGTCCAATGTGACAAAGAAGGGAAGTTAAACCCTGACTATGTTTTTAAAGAAATAAAAAAAAATACACGCTTAATTGTTCTAACTCATGCATCGAATGTAACCGGTACTATTTTACCTGTTGAGGAAATTGGCGAAATAGCGGCAAAAAAAGGAATTCCCCTTCTGGTTGACGCAGCTCAAACCGCTGGAACAATACCTATAGACGTTCTCAGAAACAACATTAGCTTGTTAGCATGTCCGGGGCACAAAAGTCTTCTGGGGCCCCAGGGAACCGGCTTTTTATATATTTGTGAAGGATTTAATCTCAAACCATTAATTGAGGGAGGAACAGGGAGTAATTCGGAATTATCCGAACAGCCCGATTTTTTGCCGGACCGCTTCCAGAGCGGAACACTGAATACCCCTGGAATAGCAGGTCTCAAAGCAGGAATAGAATTCATCAACAAAAAATCTATTCAAACGATTAAAGAGCATGAAGACATGCTGTCAAAAACTTTTATAAATAAGCTAAAAGAGATTAACCGTGTTCGTATTTATGGCCCATTATCAATAAAAGAAAAAACTGCTGTTGTCTCATTTAATATCAAGGGGAAAGATTCTGCCGATATCGCAACTGCTCTTGATGAAAAATATCAGATCATGGTTCGGGTGGGACTGCATTGCTCCCCTCATGCCCATAAAACTATCGGTACTTTTCCTGATGGAACAATCAGAGTAAGTTTTAGTATTTTTAATACAGTTCATGAAATAGACTATTTTATCGATTCCTTAAAGGTAATTTTAAATTAGTTAGTGGTTAGCAGTTGGTTGTGGATTATTGAACTTATCCGCTGGCCCCTGACCGCTGGCAGCTGACTGCTGATATGCAAAAAGCAATAGCCGTTTTTAACTCCAACCATGATGCCCTGCTGGCTGAAAAATTATTAAAGCAAAGACATATTCGTATTCGGCCGATTATAAAACCAAGAAAAGTCAGTTCCAGTTGCACTCTTGCATTAGAGTTTGGTGTGGAAAATTCACGAAAAGTTACTGAGATATGTGTTTCAAATAAACTATTATTAGCAGGAATATTTCAAAAAAGAGATGAAGAATGGGTCGAAATGTGAACGTGCTTAGCGAGCGAATTTAAAATATAATTAAACTCATTACACAGAAGATTCCCAGCGGTCTAGCCATGGGGAGCTTCAATTTCAAAATAGACATTCAAATTTGTAATTAAAACTTTAATGCTTCAATCTTGAAAATTGGAACATTAGGTTAAAAAACATGTCTATCCTGCCGAAATTCTATTGTCCCTTTATGGCTGTAAATTTTGTTTAACTCTATACCCAAAGCTTTCCCAGGGCTATACTCTGTCAGCCCTTCCGGTTTCTAATAAGTATTTAAAACTGGAAGTGCAGTTAAAAAATATCAATATATTCTTTGTGAACTTACTATTCTTCGTGGTTTAATGTTTAATAAGAGATTCTTCGGCGGAGCTAATCTCAGCTTTGTAGGCTTGGGATTACATTACAATGTAACGTGTCGTGCTGAGCCTGCCCTGTACCATAAGTTTCAGGGCTTGTCGAAGCATGACTATATAGTTTACACGTAATTTAAGTTACATAAAAACTTTGCTAAAAAATACAATGTTGTATATAGGTAATCCGAAAGATCGAAATAAATACGTTCTCGCCGTTAAAATGAACCTGCAGGAAAAGGTTAAGGCTATAAAAGACAACTTTTTTAAAAAGCCGACGGGGATTGAGACAGTTCAAGCATATACTCGGTTAATCGATGATATTATTGTGTCGATATATAAAACTTTTAGTGATAATTATTACCGGCAACCAGCAGCCAGTAACAAACAACGGGACTCAGGTGATGTTGAGCCTTCTTTAAGCTTGGTCGCAATTGGGGGCTATGGGAGAGGCGAACTGAATATCGCTTCCGATATAGATATTTTATTTTTGTATGAAAAAAAAACAGACTCTTTTATCGATTATATGGCAAGTAACGTGCTTTCTTTTTTATGGGATATAGGCTTAGATGTCGGTCACAGCAGCAGGTCTATAAGCGACTGTTTGACTATGGCAAGGCAGGATATTGAGTCGCTTACCGCTTTAATGGAATCCCGCCCTATTGTCGGCAGCAGAAAAATATACTCTAACTTTTCTTCAGCCTTAAGTAAATGTCTCACTAAAAGAGGCGTGAATCGTTTTTTATTTCAAAATATTCATAATAGAAAAGCTTCAGACACTAAAAATATCCATTCGATTTTTACCTCAGAGCCTGGTATCAAAGAGAGCCCGGGTGGACTCCGGGATATTCATTGCGCACTCTGGGCAACTCGAACTACTTTTTCCGCAGGATCCCTGGAAGAACTTATGTCTAAAAACATTATTGATGCCCGCGAATATAATTCATTGAAAAATTCTTTGGATTTGATTTTTAAAGTTCGTAATGCCTTGCACATATGTACCGGTAAAAAAAATGATATGCTTGCTCATGAGATGCAAAATAAAGTAACCGAGATGTTAGGCTATAACTCAAGTGAAAAACGAGCAGGCGTCGAAAATCTTATGAGAGACTTTTATTCAGCGGCGTACAATACCCATAATTTATCGAATACTTTAATTCATCGCTGCCTGGAATATCGAAAGAAAAATAAAACTATTTTTAATTTATTTCACCTGAAAGAACTTGGAAAAGGAATTGTACAATATAAAGATGAAATTTCTCTGAAAGAATTTAATGAGACTGTTTTTGTGGAGAACCCTTATCTTTTGTTTGATATTTTTCTATTCTCTCAGCGGTTTGATCTAAAACTCAGCGAGAACTTAAAAAGGATCATTAGAAAGAATTTGTCTGTGCTGAAAGATGTTGAATGGAACAGCCGGGAATTAAAAGAATTTTTTTTCACTCTTTTAAGAGCAAAACACTCCGCTAAAATATTCCGGGCAATGCAAGAGGTTGATGTGTTGGGATTATTTTTGCCGGAGTTTGAAAAATGCAAATATCAAATCCATAATGATTTTTTTCATATGTACACTGTCGACGAGCATTGCTTCCAGGCCGTGGAAAAGTTGGAAAACTTATACTTTAGCGCCGAAAAGGAATTAGCTGAAATTGCATCAGTTTATAAATTCATCACAAATCCGGAAATCTTAAAGCTTTCTCTTCTTTTACATGATATTGGAAAAGCCGAAGGGCAGGATCATATTCAAACGGGGCTTCTTTACATTGACAAGATTGCTAAGCGACTTGATTTAAAAAATGCAGATTGTGAAATATTAAGATTTTTAATGAAAAATCATCTCTTGATGAACCATATAGCTCAACGTCGCGATTTGTCAGACAAAAATACTATTTCGGAATTTGCTGAAAATTTTAAAAATATTGATTTATTGAAAATGCTTTACATACATACCGTTACCGATATTATGGCTGTCTCCTCAGGGATGTGGACAGAATGGAAAGGGGCCTTACTATGGGAACTGTACCATAAAACATACGAATATTTAATGGTGGATGATTCTGTGGGTCTGGTCGAACAAGAGGTTGCGGATAACTGCAAAAAGGAAGTTTTAGCTCAACTATGCGATGAAAATATCGATAAAGAGCATGTAAATTACTTCCTAAATAATATGCCCATAAAATACTTTGCATCTCTTCACCCGGATAAAATAATAAAACATATTAAATTAGTAACTCAATTGGATCAAAAACATGCAGCAATAGATTATTTCCAGAACGAAAAATTTGGTTTTTTGGAATTATCAGTTTGTGCCAGAGGAGAAGTTGGAACCTTAGCTAAAATCACAGGAATATTGAGTGCCAGATCTCTAAATATACTAAGTGCCCATGTCCATTCCGGGAAAGACGGTCTTGCTATTAACACATTAGATATTACTCAATCAGAAAATACGCGTTTTGAGAAAACAGAGCTTATTGCAAAAATATCTAATGACTTGGAAGATGTTTTATCCCTTAAAAAAGATGTCTCTGATATCATAAAAAGTAAACGATTGGATATCAGGAGCAAGCTAAAAGGAGACAAGCTAATTCCAACTATTGTTTTGGTGGATAATGAAACTTCAGAGCATTATACTGTTATTGAAATTATCTTTCAGGATAAAATTGGCTCGCTTTATCTATTAACCAAAACATTCTCTGATTTAAGAATCAATATAGTTAACGCGAAAATCTCAACACAGGGTAAGAGAGGGTTAGATGTCTTTTATGTTGCTAACTTAAATGGAGCTAAAATAGTAGATAAAAAAAAAATAGAGACCATCAAATCGTGTTTAAAGGAAAGCCTAGAATAAATCTCTTTGATATCTTACCAAAAATATGGTAATCGTATTTAATAAAATATAAAAGGTCAATCCCTCCCATTGAGCGAACTTTATACTCAAAAGTTAGTCTTTGAACATAATCACCTCTCGAGAAAACTTTTCGGAGTCAAAGATCAGCACTTAATTCTCATCGAAAAAAAATTCAAGGTACGGGTTACTACTGGAAAAGATTGTATTTTGATCAAAGGGGAGGAAGAGGATGCATCGAAAGTATATCGGCTTCTACAAAATCTGCTTGATTTATTGACAAAAGATTTTATTTTTAGAAACCGGGATTTTAAGTTTATTCTAAGCCTGTGGGAAGATAATGATAATCCGGATATAAAAAAGATATTTTCAGAGCGTATTGAAACCACTTCTGAAAAAGGATACATAACACCAAGGAGCATAGTCCAGTATGAATACGTCTATGCTATAGATAATTTTGATGTAGTCATTGGGATAGGTCCTGCCGGAACAGGGAAAACATATCTTGCTATGGCAAAAGCAGTTTCGGCATTGCAGAAAAAAAAATTAGGACGGATTGTCTTGGTGAGGCCTGCTGTTGAAGCGGGGGAAAAACTTGGTTATCTGCCCGGAGATATTTTAGAAAAAATTAATCCCTATTTAAGGCCCCTTTATGATGCGCTCTACGATATGGTAGGTATGGAACAGGCACGGCAGATGGTTGAAAACGGTATAGTAGAAATTGCTCCATTAGCCTTTATGAGAGGTAGAACGTTGAATGATTCCTTTATTATTCTGGACGAGGCACAGAACTCCACTCCGGAACAAATGAAAATGTTTTTAACCAGATTGGGGTTTAACTCTAAAGTAGTTATTACAGGAGATATTACTCAAATCGATTTGCCCGGTCATCAGAAATCAGGTTTGGTCGAAACTCAACATATTCTTAAGGGAGTCAAAGATATTGAGTTTATTCATTTCAGCGAACGGGATGTTGTAAGAAATGATGTTGTAAAAAAGGTAATCAAAGCTTATGAAAAATATGAAGAAAAAAAATATTGCTAAAGTTCATTTTACAAAAAAAAACATCTCACAATCTCCTCTGAAAGAGGCGGTGCTCTTCAAAAAAAATATCCTTGCTATTTTATTTCAGGGACTTTCCACTCTCATATTTCTGGTAATTGTCACTTATATTTTGGCTCCTTCGTTTCCAGCACAAGTACGCAACGTGGTGATTGGCGATATTGCGTCTAAAGACATCAAAGCGAGTGAAAACTATCTGGTTGAAGATAAAATTTCAACAGAAAAAAACAGAAGAGAGGCCATCCAGAACTCTTTACGCGTTTATGATTACAATCCAAATATAATTGCTAAAATCAACAAAAAAATATCCTTTGCGTTTTCTATTATACAGAAGCTTTATAAGGAATCACATCCAGATATTTATGAGAAATTTAACGAAGTTAATAAATTTTTATCTGTTTCAGAGGAAGTACTCTCAATAGAGGAAAGAGAGTTTTTTCGAAAGCTTAAAGGTGAAGTTGATAAACAGTTTTTTTCGATTGAAAACAATAGTTTTTTTACGGACAAAGTAGCCGCGTTTAAAACCGCTCTTGAAGTTGATCTATCAAAAAAATCGTTAAAAACACTAAAATGGCATCACTACAACCCTGAAATCGTTAAACAAATTCAATATTTATTGAATTCTGTTATGGATAGAAGAGTGGTGAGCAGCAAGAAGACTCTAAGTCTTAAAAACAAAAAGGGCATTTTAATCAGGGATATAAACTCTGGTAAAGAAAATATAGAAAAAAATATATTTAAAATTAAAGATACTAGGGAAGCGGAGGCTTCCCTAGTTCAGGAGATTAACCAGACAGTCAATAAAGATCATAAAGCGCTTCAGCGGGTGATCCTTCAAATTTGTAAAGTTTTTATCCAACCTAACCTAACTTTTAACAGCAGTGAAACAGAACTTAGGAAGAAAATTGCGGCTGAAAAAGTTAAACCTGTATTTTTTCAAATAAAAAAAGGGGAAATGATTGTCCGAGAAGGAGAAAAGATTTCACAGGAGCATTTAATCAAGTTAGGCGGCCTTTCAATAAAAAGGAATTTACACAGCGCCGCGATATCTACCGTGGGTCTTTTTGTTTTTGTATCATTAGCAGGTTTTTTGTTTTGGTCTTACCTGAAAAGATTTAAATCAATTATCGCTGATAAAAAAAGCAATATTGTACTTATGTCCGTAATTCTTTTGTGCAACATGATTATCTGTAAATTATTTATCAGTATTTCTCCTGCATTATCAGATTATACTGGTTTAATCGAAACGCAATCCTATTATTATGCCGTACCCTATGCGGCAGGGCCAATGTTGGTTGCCATATTATTTGGAGTAGATATTGGTATCATTTTTTCTATAATAACTTTTATTTTTACCGGGTTAATGCTGGGAGGGCAAACATATTATGCACTGTTTGCACTGACAGGAAGCTTATTCGTTGTTTTCAGGGAGAGCCAGTATGTAGGACGTTTATCTATTTTGGGAGCTGGATTTCTTATAAGCCTGGTTAATGTGATTACAATAATAACAATACACTTAATTAGCGCGTCTTCTTTTTCTATTCAATTTGTCTCAGATGTTAGCATGGGATTTATTGGTGGAATTATCGCAGCTACAGTTGTATCTTCTTTATTGCCACTACTGGAGTATTTTTTTGGTGTTACTTCAGACATAAAATTATTGGAACTCTCCAACCTCAACAACAACCTGCTTCGAGAAATGCTTATCCGCGCCCCCGGGACTTACCAGCACAGTATGGTTGTAGGCAGTCTGGCGGAAGAAGCCGCAAAATCCGTGAATGCCAACTATCTCCTGGCCCGCGTTGGTTCTTATTACCATGATATAGGTAAAACCATAAAATCAGAATATTTTATCGAAAACCTTATGGGAGGTGTTAATAAACATGATAACTTAAACCCGAACATGAGTAGTTTAATTATCATATCCCATGTTAAGGATGGCATTGATTTGGCAAAAAAATATAAGCTGCAGCCCGGATTG
Source organism: uncultured Nitrospirota bacterium (assembly GCA_913051775.1). Classification (GTDB taxonomy): domain Bacteria; phylum Nitrospinota; class Nitrospinia; order CAJXCL01; family CAJXCL01; genus CAJXCL01. The sequence continues at coordinate 32,643 of CAJXCL010000003.1, forward strand.
GCGGATTTTATTTTAGAACATCACGGAACAGAACTTATTCGATATTTTTATACCAAGGCAAAAGGAAATGAAGCCCAGGAACTCCACTCAGTCAAAGAAGACCATTTCAGGTATCCAGGCCCCAAACCCCAATCCAAGGAGACGGCTATAGTTATGTTAGCCGATTCTGTAGAAGCCGCCTCAAGGGCGTTAAGTGATCCTACTCCATCGCGTATAAAGAGACTGGTGAAAAAAATTATTGATGAGAAATCTATTGACAGACAATTGGACGAGTGCAACTTGACTTTTAAAGACCTTCATAAAATAGAAGAATGTTTTGTCCGAATCTTAAATGGAATGTTTCATTCGAGAATTGAGTATCCAGATAAAATTCCTTCTATTGATCTTAAAGATAAAAGGGGTGTCATTATTGAAAATACTAATATCCAATCAGCAGAAGAAAGTGAAGTTAAACTTTTCGAAAATAAAAAAAGAAATATACAGAACATTAGAAAACTTGAATTGCCATAACTCTGAACTCAGTATTCTCTTTACTTCTGATGACCATATCAAAGAACTGAATAAAACATATCGAAAAAAAAACAGACCAACCGATGTTTTGGCTTTCTCTCAAAAAGAGGGAAACTCGATAGAGATTAATACAAGAATTTTAGGAGACGTTGTCATCTCTATAGATACAGCAAAGAGACAGGCGGATGAACTTAGACACTCTGTAGAAAAAGAAATATATATACTCTTAATTCATGGGATATTGCATCTTTTAGGTTTCGACCATGCAAAATCAAAACAAGATCTCTTGAAAATGCAATTCAAAGAAAAAGAACTTTTAGCTCTTATCAGCTGCTAGGTTTCAGGTGTCAGGGATTAGATAACATAGGATGTACACCCATCACCAATGACCAATAATCATTGACGAATATATGAAAACTATATGGGCTCCATGGAGAATAGAATATATCCTCAGTGAAAAGCCGGATTATTGTATCTTTTGCAATGCCCTTGAACAAAAAAATGATGCAAAAACATTTACTCTGTACCACGGAAAACATTCGTTTGTTATCATGAATACCTTTCCATATAACAATGGACATCTTATGATTGCACCTTACCAACACCAGTCATGCCCGACAAAGTTAGATCAAGAAATTGCGTTAGAAATCCACCGCATGACGCAGGAAAGCATCCGTATTTTGCGATCTGTCTTAAACGCGGAAGGGTTTAACATAGGTATGAATTTGGGTAAAGTGGCGGGAGCCGGCGTGGAAGACCATGTACACACGCACATAGTCCCGCGCTGGAATGGGGATACCAATTTTATGCCTGTAATAGGCGACACCAAAGTCTTTCCTGAATATCTCAAGGCCACATACGACAAACTTCTTCCCGAGTTTGAAGCAATTACAGACTGAGGGTTTTAACATATTTTTTATCTGGAATTACATTATAATAAAAAGGGTGGTTTGAAAAAATGCTTACTCTTATTTCAAATAAAACTTTAACACAAAACGTTTTAAGAAATACCGGCAATGTCAAATCAAGGTTGGCAAGTTCTGTCGGCAGGCTTGCTTCGGGAAAACGTATCTTAAAAGCATCCGATGACGCTGCCGGTTTATCTATATTAGCACGTTTAAATTCGGACATTCGCGTTTTGCAAAAGAAATCTCATGCTTTCGTGAAAGCGAAATTCAATTAAATACCTCTTTGCGGGCATTAGAACAGTCCCAATTTTTGTCGAGAAATATTGGTTCCCTCCTGAACATTAGGACTTAATCCTGGATTTAACGCTTTCCACAATATTTTTTAAAGGGATTTCTTCCTGTTGAGACGTTTGCATATTTCTCAAAATCAATTTTTCATTTTTTAATTCATTTTCGCCGATAATTAATGTGAAATCTGCACCCGACCGATCAGCTTTTCTCATTTGACTTTTCAAGCTACCTTGATTACTGCTCCAATCCGATGGAATAGCATCCATTCTTAACTTATTTAATAATTGAAATGCCGCCTCCTTAGCTATGTCTCCCAGAGACACAATGAAAACATTTGGTTTGAAAGTAAATTTTCCTTGATGCTCCACCAAAGAAATAATTCTTTCAACTCCCATGGCAAACCCAACAGCAGGGGTTTGAGGCCCTCCAAATTCTTTTACAAGCCCGTCATAGCGTCCACCGCCCGCGACCGCGTTTTGTGCTCCAAGACCGGAAGCCAAAACTTCAAAAGCTGTTCGGGAATAATAATCAAGCCCTCTCACAAGTCTGAGATTTATTTTGAAAGGGGTATCAAGTTTATTGAGAAGGTTTTGTACCTGATCAAAGTTTACTTTGCATTTTTCACAACGGAACTGATCTATCGTCGGGGCATTGTTAACAATTTCAATGCATCCTTTGTTTTTACAATCTAAAATTCTTAAAGGATTCTTAACATTACGTTGATTACAGTTTTTGCACAAAGCATTAAGCCTCGAGTTGAAATATTTTTGCAGTTTATCTCTATAAATGGGGCGGCAAGCAGTACATCCGATATTGTTCAAATTTAATTCCAGGCTGGGAATTCCTACCCGTCTCAAAAGCTCCATCAAAATAAAAATTACCTCTGCGTCAATAGAAGGGTCTTCCGATCCGAATGCTTCAACACCTATTTGATAAAACTGGCGAAACCTGCCTGACTGAGGGCGTTCATAACGAAACATGGGTCCTGAATAATATAATTTAACCACAGAAGCAGGATTATACATCTGATGTTCCACAAAGGCTCTTGCAATAGAAGCAGTCCCTTCAGGGCGGAGAGTTATACTTTCATCACCTTTATCTTTAAAAGTGTACATTTCCTTTTCTACAATATCAGTATCCTCTCCAATGCTGCGGGAAAAGACCGTGGTTTTTTCAAAAACAGGAACCCTGATTTCATAATAGCAAAATGTTTCAAAAAGCTCTTTCGCAGTTTTTTCAAGAAAATGCCATTTTCCTATATCTTTAGGGAGGATATCTTTTACGCCTTTAATTGCCTGATATTTCATATTAAAAGGATTTTAGATGGGATAACAGGATAAACAAGATGATTTTAAAAAATAAATCCAGTCGATCCTCTCCACCTTGTCTAAAAGTTTCTTAATTAAATTATTAAAAATATTTTTCCAATAGCGGCAGAATCTCGCCAGCTTTCCCAAGATAAGAATCATCTACCATATCGGAAATAGGAGTTTCTTCCGCGTTTACTTCAATCACAAATGCTCCGGCATTCTTAGCTATTCTCGGAAGGGATGCCGCAGGTTGTACTACTGCTGATGTTCCTACCACAATCATCAAGTCACAGATTTCTACCGTTTCATATGACGATTGAATGGCTTCAACAGGCAGTGACTCGCCAAACCAGACTATATTTGGCCTGAGGATTGCCCCGCATTCACACATCGGCGGAATATTTTTTAAAGGGCTTCCCAGGTTGTCCGCTACGTTCCCTTCTTCAGTACACCGTGTTTTCCAGATATTTCCATGAAGTTCTACACATTTTACACTTCCTGCTTTCTGATGCAGTCCATCAACATTTTGGGTTATTAATTTAAAGGACGACTTTTTTTGCTCAACCGAGGCTATTACTTTGTGACCAGCGTTCGGATAAAGGGGTTTAATTAAATTTCTTCTCCAGTCATACCATTCCCATACAAGTTTTGGATTGCGTTGAAAAGCAATAGGAGTAGCCAGTTCCTCGGCCCTGAAATTCCGCCACAACCCTTCTTCTCCGCGAAATGTAGGAACACCGCTTTCCGCTGATATACCAGCTCCTGTCAGAAATACAACCTTTTCAGAATTTTGAATGGCTTTTATTGTTTCATCAGAAATATGCATTTTTGAAATAAATTATATGTATCGCACTCATGTGTGATTGTCAATTGTATTTGGTTAAACGATAGGAGTTCAGTTAATAATGATCAATTAAGAATTAACAATAAAGTCCCCTCTTGAAAGGGAATTTAGGGGTGTGTTATTTTAACAAAGAGTAAAAGAGATGAATTAAGGCTAAGCTGAAGTTTATATTTTTAATTCAGAGAGAGTCTTTTTCACGGCGTCGGCTGAGGCCTTTAATGAGTTACTTTCTTCATCAGCAAGTTTTATTTCAATAATCTCTTCTATTCCGTTGGAGCCAAGTTTTACGGGGACACCGACAAAAAGTCCCTCAATGCCATATTCTCCTTCAAGGTAAGCAGCGCAGGGAAGGATTCTTTTTTTGTCTTTTATAATCGATTCGACCATTTGAACAGCAGAAGCGCCGGGAGCGTAAAAAGCGCTGCCTGTTTTTAATAACGCGACAATCTCTCCTCCGCCTTTTCTTGTACGCTCAATAAGCTTGTCGAGCCGGGTCTTTGGTATCAATTCTTCAATGCATATTCCTGAAACTGTGGAGTAACGCGGCAGCGGCACCATGGAATCCCCATGACCCCCTAAAACCATAGCCTGTGTATCTTCCATCGACACATTGAGTTCTTCAGCAATAAAAGCCCTAAACCTGGTGGAATCAAGAACTCCAGCCATACCTATGACCCGGTTTTTTGGAAAGCCGCTGACCTGTTTTGCCAGACAGGCCATGATATCAAGAGGATTGCTAACAACGATTAATATGGTATCAGGGGAATGTTTCGTTATTTGTTCGACTACCGATTTTACAATTTTTGCATTTGTACCGATCAGATCATCGCGGCTCATGCCCGGTTTTCTGGGAACGCCGGCAGTAATAACTACGACATCAGAGTTAGCAGTGTCTTTATAATCATTTGTTCCTAGAATTTTTCCACTGAATTGTTCTACAGGTCCAGATTCTAAAAGATCGAGTCCCTTTCCCTGTGGAACTCCTTCAATGATATCCACAAGGACCACATTCCCCAGTTCTTTATACGCAATCAATTGAGCTGCAGTAGCGCCAACATTCCCTGCTCCCACAACTGTTATCTTGTTTTTCATATAGTATCTTTTTCATGTTAGACACCGCTTAGCGTTGATATCCTATGACGAATAATCATAACTAATCTGCGCTTATCTGCGTCCAATTAAATATTAAGGTTTTACTTCATGCTTTTTATGATCGCATCAGTAAATTCATTTCATGTGATTTAGGCATTTGACTTTGCGTATCCCAGAGAGCCGCCTGCTTTTAGAATAGCAATATCTCTTGAACTTAACGAATGTACTATTGGAATGTCAGTCCCTTTTGTGATATTTTTAAGTATTAAGTTTCCACTCAAATTGGAAACATCCAGTTCCAATTCGTCATTTTGGTCTATCCCACTGTAATCGTTTTCATTCGCAAAGTTAACCGGGAGAATTCCGAAATTAATCAGGTTTGCCAGATGAATTCTCGCAAAAGATTTTGTTAATACCGCTCTTACCCCTAGATACATGGGCGCCAGGGCAGCGTGTTCTCTGCTTGATCCCTGTCCGTAATTTGCACCTCCCACAACAAAACCGCCGCCTGATTCTTTTGCGCGCATAGCAAAATCAGCGTCAACAACGGAAAACACGTACTCGGAAATAGCAGGCACATTCGACCTTAGAGGCAAAATTTTTGCTCCGGCAGGCATAATATGGTCTGTAGTAATATTGTCTTCTACCTTTAGCAGGACTTTCCCGGATATTTTATCCGACAGTTTATCTTTAATTGGTAGAGGCTTTATATTAGGTCCGCGAACAACTTCCACTTTCTTGCGGGTTGGCGGTATTATCATATTATCGTTAATGTCGAATGTTTTAGGCATTTTAATGTTTGGAGGTCTATTACCCAGGGTTCTCGGGTCGGTGATTTTTCCTTTGAGCGCGCAGGCTGCTGCAACTTCCGGGCTTGATAAATAGGACTGGGCGCTCTTTGTGCCGCTTCGTCCGAGAAAATTTCTATTGAATGTCCTGATTGAAACCGCGTTTGTGGATGGCGCCTGTCCCATGCCTATGCAGGGGCCGCATGTGGATTCCATTATTCTACCTCCTGCTTCTATGATGTCCGATATAGCGCCGTTTTTAGAAATCATGTTGAAAACCTGCTTGGAACCGGGTGAAATAACAAGGCTGACTTCTGGATGAACGGTTTTACCTTTCAGGATTTTAGCCACGGTCATTAGGTCTTTATAAGACGAGTTGGTACAGCTTCCAATAGCAACCTGATTTACTTTTATATTTTTTAATTCCTTTACTTTACAGACGTTATCCGGTAAGTGAGGTTTAGCGATAAGGGGTTCTAATTTGCGAAGGTCTATTTCCACAACTTCATCGTATTCCGCGCTTGTGTCCGCTTCGATAGCTGCCCAATGTTTTACTCGTTTTTCCGATGCTAAAAACTGCTTGGTGATTTTATCGCTGGGAAATACAGAAGTAGTGGCTCCCAACTCAGCACCCATGTTTGTTATTGTGGCTCTTTCCGGTACAGATAGATGTTTTACTCCTTCTCCTCCATATTCAAACACTTTCCCAACTCCGCCTTTTACTGTCAGCCGTCTTAACAACTCAAGAATAATATCTTTTGCTGAAACCCAGGGTCTAAGTTTTCCATTTAACTTGACAAGGACAACTTTCGGCATGTTTAAAAAGAAAGGCTGGCCTCCCATGGCAAGAGCTACATCAAGACCGCCTGCGCCCATTGCAAGCATGCCAAGACCTCCCTGTGTAGGAGTGTGACTGTCTGAACCAAGCAGTGTCTGTCCTGGCACACCGAATCTCTCGAGATGAACTTGATGGCATATTCCGTTTCCCGGACGGGAAAAATAAATCCCATGTTTTGCAGCGATAGTTTGTAAAAACAGATGATCGTCGGCGTTTTCAAATCCGGTTTGAAGGGTATTGTGATCTATATAGCTTACAGATAATTTAGTTTTTACGCGCGGAATACCGAGGGCCTCAAACTGAAGATAAGCCATCGTACCAGTGGCGTCTTGGGTGAGGGTTTGATCTATCTTGATTGAAACTTTCTCACCCGCTTTCATTTCTCCGGAGACTACATGCTTTTTGATGATTTTCTGAGTAAGATTTAAGTTCATTTCTTTTTTTTATCCTCCTTATAAATAGTAGATGATTAATATAATTTATAGATATAAAGTGTTTTGGTAGTTTTTCCAAATCAGTTGAATAACATGGTATTTTTTTTAATTAAACGACAGATTTTTCATTATCATTTGAATGGATATATTTTGTCAAGCACCTTAGAGAAGAAAAACCACAAATTTTTCAGTGTGGCTTTGCCACAGTCAGTAAATAATCTTAACTACGAAGATCACGAAAGGCACAGCGCGGCAACGCATTATATCTTTTTTAGGAGCCTTCCATGGCAGGACGTTTGGGGCGCTGTCTCTTACAGACAGCAAGATCAGGCAGATAAAGCATTTTGCGCCGCTTGTCCCGGAAGTGCATCATATCCCTTACGGATACTGTTATCGTTGCCCATACAATCTGACTTATCCAAAATGCAAAATTTACTGTATTACCTATATTGAAGAGGAACTTTTTAAGAAAGATATCCCGCCGGATGAAGTCTGTGCTTTTATTGTGGAGCCGATTCAGGGGGAAGGGGGATATATCGTGCCCCCGCCGGAATATCATCCCATGCTGAAAAAATTGGCGAAAAAAAACGGCATTCTTTATATCGCTGATGAAGTGCAGGCCGGTATGGGTAGAACAGGAAAAATGTTCGCCATTGAACACTGGAGTGTGGAACCGGACATAATATGCCTTGCAAAAGGAATAGCCTCCGGCCTACCACTTGGAGCTATGATTGCCAGATCAAAACTGATGGTTTGGGGAAAAGGAGCACATGCCAGCACATTAGGTGGAAACCCGTTATCTTGCAGGGCTTCCCTGAAAACGATTGAGTTACTCCAGAAAAAATACATAAATAACGCCGCAAAAGTAGGAGCGTACATGATTAACAGGCTGAAAGCTATGCAAGAAAAATCACAGGTTATCGGTGATGTGCGCGGCAAAGGACTTATGATAGCTGCTGAAATTGTCAAAAATAAAAAAACGAAAACAAAAGTGCCGGAGATCAGGGAAACCATAATACAGAAATGCTTTAAAAAAGGACTGCTCCTTTTAGGATGCGGTGATACAGCCTTCGATTCAGCCTATTATTGATCGTTGCCAAACAGGCAGCAGATAAAGCGCTGGAAACATTTGAAGGGTCGTTAAAAACTATTAAGAAATAATTTACTGCGGAGTCTACTGATAAAGGAGAGAAAAGATTTAAATTCTTTGACAGGATTAACAAGATTTACCTGATTTTTTTATTTTTTCCAACAATGTGGAAAAAAAGAAATCCAGTCCATCCAGTATATCCTGCCTAAAAAAGGTTTTTCTCTGCGTTCTATTTCTTTGATTGCGGCCAAAGGCCGCGCTAAGTACTCGCCGCTTAATAATGTTTAACTAACTTTCTTTAGAATCAAGTGGTAAAATTACTTCTAACATTGGATAACCAGTATTAGTAATTATTGCAGCATTTTTCTGCGTTTGGATAGTATGAGTTTCGCCCGATGGGATTTCTGAATCAATGTCTATTGTATCTCCCTTGACGATATAAGCTCCGGCTAAATTCGGATCCAGGTTTGTGATCGTTAAGTCGTCGAGTCCTTCCGGGATATCAAAGGTCGACTCTTCACCAAGCCTCATTTTTCTCACCCTTATTACCACGTCTAAGATTGGAGCCCCCAGGTTAATAACTTTCAGAGAACCATGATGGGTATGGACACGTTGGGTTTCACCCGGCTGGATTTTTCTGCTACCTTGTGTTCTATCTCCTTTGACGGAATACAATCCTTCTGCTTCCGGATCCAAGTTTGTGATCGTTAAGTTGTCGTGTCCTTGTGGAATATCATAGGACTCTGTTTCGCTAAGCTTCATGTGTATCCTCCTTTGTTTTTTTTAATATGTTAGAGAAATGTTATCTGATTAAAATCCTCAAAATAGGAATCCATTCTTTTTCAATATGCCTATAATGTGTTCCTCCTTCCCGATAACGCGACAACAAGCTGTCAAACTTTTAAACAAACTGCGAAAAAGCACAATAGATTCTTCCCTAGATTTAAAAATAACATAGCACATAAAACTTTCGATTAAAAGCTTGATGTTTTTTTTATTAGAATCAATTCACAGATTGTTTAAGAATCCATGATTTTTAGCAAAAACCTTATGGATGGCCTTTTATGCTGGTTTTACGATATACTTGATTTAGTTATTTGTGTTGACATTGCTAATTAGTGTGAAGGTGTTGCTGTTTTTGCTGTTGTTAAAGTTAGGCACTTTCCGTTAAAATCTAAATAACTATATGCTGTCGTTTGAACCTACAGAAGATCATAAGATAATCCGAGAAACGGTTCGAAAGTTTGCCGAACGGGAGATGGCGCCCGGTATACGTGAGCGGGACGCAAAAGAAGAATTCGATACATCCCTGCTTCAAAAAAAGGCTGAGACCGAATTATTGGGAATATGCCTGCCGCAAAAATATGGTGGCGCGGGCATGGACTATATCTCCCTGGGCATTGCATGCGAGGAACTGGAAAGAGTAGACACGGCGGTTCGGGTTATCATGTCAGTTCATGTGGGTTTGAACAGTCTTGCCTTGCTGCAATGGGGCACTGAAGAACAGAAAGAAAAATATTTAGCGCGGCAGACAGAAGGAAAACAGTTTGCCGCGTTCGGATTAATAGAACCGGGGGCAGGATCTGATGTTATTGGAATACAAACAACAGCAAAGAAAGAGGCAAACATTATATCCTGAACGGTGAAAAGACATGGATATCCCTTGCGGATATTGCGGATAATCATTTAATCTTTGCCTATACGGATAAATCAAAAAAACACAACGGAATCAGCGCGTTTATAGTTGAAAAAAATTTTGAAGGAGTAAAAACCTCAACTTTACACGGAAAATTAGAAGTAAGGGCTGGCAATACAGGCAGTATTGCGTTGAATGACGTAAAAGTTCCTGAAGAAAATCTATTAGGAAAAGAAGGGGAGGGGTTTAAAATTGCCATGTCTGCTCTGGATAACGGAAGGTTTACTGTAGCGTCCGGCTCCGTCGGTGTCATCCAGGCGGAATACGCTTTGGGATACCGTAAAGATAAAGACCTTCGCTGCACACTCCCCCAATGGCCTTTTGAGCTTGATAAGTAAAAAAATATGCACGCGCCCTTTGCGTTTTCCGCGGTAAATATTTGAAAGTGTTTAGCGAGCGCATTCCCCGTAGATTGCTGCTGGGAGTTTCAATAAAGAATGTTTTTTACTTTTTTGCCTCATTAATTCTTTGTTCTGCGATTCTTTTCGCAACCAAATTAGCGGGCGCATTTTCTTCTTTTGATATTTTTAATATGTCCAGCACTGTGGAATAAATATCTTCCACTTTATCAAAAACATACTTCCAGTTGTAACCAATAACTTCTGAGTAGCAGTTGATCAATCCGCCCGCGTTTATCACAAAATCCGGCGCGTAAATAATCCCTTTTTCCATTATCATTTTTCCGTGGACGTTTTCGTCAGTCAGCTGATTATTGGCTCCTCCTGCTATGATTGAACATTTTAATCTGCGTAATGTGTCGTCGTTCAGGGTTGCGCCAAGCGCGCATGGTGAATATATATCCATTTCCATATCATAAACTTTATCTACACCTACAGGCTCCACATTATATTTTTTAGACAATTCCTTTACTTTTTCTTCATTAATATCGCTTATATAAACCTTCGCGTTTTCTTTAGCAAGCCATTCAACGAGGTGCATGCCAACATGTCCCGCTCCCTGGACAATAATTATTTTGTTTTCAAGGCCGCTGTTTCCGTAACATAGTTTCGCGCATGCCTTCATTCCCATGTAAATACCATGAGCGGTTTTTGGAGAAGGGTCTCCGGCACCCCCAGTGGATTCCGGTAAACAGGTCACATGGTTCGTTTCAATTTTTATATACTTCATGTCATTTGATGAAGTGCCTATATCTTGAGCTGTTATATATTTTCCATTGAGACTTTCAATAAACTGCCCAAACCTGCGGAACAATTCCGGAGACTTATTTTTTATTGAATTATCAATAATCACAGCCTTTCCACCGCCAAGGTTTAATCCCGCGACAGAAGCTTTGTAAGTCATAGATTTGGATAATCTTAATGCGTCCCGGATTGCTTCCAGCCCATTTTTATAATGCCACATCCTGACGCCACCAAGGCTCGGGCCAAGGGCGGTATCGTGGATGGCGATAATTGCCTTTAAGCCTGTTTTATTGTCCTCGCAAAAAACAACCTGCTCATGCTCGTGTTCTGGCATTTTATTTATTATTGAAGGTTCAAAAAAAGATCTGTTTTTTACTTCTCTCATGTCTTCCATCCTGAAAAATTAAGCCTTATTAATAATTATAATCCCTGTTTTCGTTAATAGATATGTATAACAAAATTTAAAATGTTACAATTATGTTTTATTAAAAGACGGAGGATTTTTATAAATGATTAGGCATATTGTGTTTTTTAAATTCAAGCCAGAGATCGCAGAGGAGCAAAAAAATAAACTCGTGGAAGATCTTAAAACATTAAAGAAAAAAATACCTTTAATACAGCGGCTGGAGGTGGGATTTGATATTGGCAAGAAACCAAATTCATATGATATGGCGCTGAATACAGATTTTAATACACGGGAAGACGTAGAAAAATACAGCATTCACCCTGATCATGTTACTGTTGTAGTGTTTATCAAACAGATTTGTGAGGATGTTTGTAAAATTGATTATGAGGTTAATGATTAATGAATTTAAAAATCTCGTTAGGATATGCCAATGGCTGTACTAAGGATAATCAGTATCAGCAGACGCGGAGATATCCCCGCATTTCATACCCCATGGTTGATAAACAGACTGGGGGAAGGATATTGTCATTTTCAGACCCCTTACGGAGGGAAAATTCGAGAGGTTTCCTTAAAACCTGAAGATTGCGACGGCCTGGTATTCTGGACTCGAAATCCTTTTCCTCTGTTTAAGTACATTAATGAACTGAAAGATCGTGGGTATTGTTTTTATTTCCATTTTACAATTACCGGTTATCCAAATCCTTTAGAATCACACACGCCTCCTCTCTTAAAGTCAATCGAACGATTTATAAACCTGTCGGAAAAAATAGGGTCGGAAGCTGTTCACTGGAGATATGATCCTGTTATCTTGAGCAGCCTGACTTCGGAAGCCTTTCACATAGAGAATTTTTCTTTTATAGCAAATAAACTCAAAAAAAGTACAGGGATATGCACTATTTCTTTTATCCAATTTTATGAAAAATCCCGTGGTAATTTTAAAAAAATCACTGAACAGCACGGAATTCGGTTTGACAATCCTTCTATGGAAAGAAAGATAAAATTGGCAAAAACTTTGAAGGGAATAGCGGCAAAAAACGGAATAAATCTCAGGAGTTGTTGTGACAATTCCTTGCTGTCCGCGGGCATTCTGAAAGGAAGCTGCGTTGGCCCTGAATATCTTTCACTCATAAAGCGGCAAGTTGCCGCATCCACCATTAGGTATGGAAAGCCGAATTGGACGGCTTCTAGAGGAAAGCCGCCCGAAGGGTTGAGGCCATGGAAGGCAGAGCTAAGCTCAGCTTTGCCGATAATTAAATGGAGCTACCGCACCAACAAGCAAACAGAAAATTCTTTTAAGCTTTGCATAAGGCACTGTAAAAAACAAGAACTAACAGTGCCTAAAAAAAAGAAGCTTTTACAGTGTAATATTATAAAAACTGACTCCTATGGTAACTGGGAAAAAAGACCAACAAGAAAGGGGTGCGCCTGTTTCGAATCGGTTGATATAGGGACTTATGAAACCTGCACTTTCGGTTGTTGTTACTGCTATGCCACGCGCAGCAGAGAATCCGCGTTAAAACATCTTAAAAACTATGATAAAAACGACTCAATCCTTGTAAGACCCAAAAAATTTAACAATAAAAATATACGATTTACTAATGCCGATTGACGAATAAAAAAAATAATTTACAAACTGCACATTTTTAATCTCAAATCTAAAACCTAAAATCATAAAGCGGAGAGGCTCCTCAACCACAATTCGGCATGGAGAGCCGAACTGGACGGATGTTTTTGCAATCCGCCCGAAGGGTTGAGGCCATGGAAGGCCGAAATCAAATGGAGCTTCTGCTCCGGTGAGCAAAAAAAACTTGTTCAAAAAACAAGCTTTTATATAGTGATAGTATAAATCGTCGATTAGTTGCAATCGAATTGAGAAATTTTAGCCGCAATATTAGAAAATCATAACATTAAAAATATCATCAAAGTTAATGCTTCTATTATCTCATTGATAAATCCAAAATGGTCGCCGGTAATCTTTCCAAATGAATTTAATAAAAATTGATAAATCATGGTTGTAAAAATAGCAATTCCAATTAAAGCAGTTAAGCCTATAATATCAAAAAGATAGATTACGATTAAGCAAGGTAGGATAGATGACAGGATGAAATGTTTTTCTTTTATCTGTTTCTGAAATTTACTCCCCAGGCCGATATGTTTCATCTGGATGCTATAAAGAATAGTCAGCACCATTGTCCAACGGCTTGCCATAGGAAACACCAGGAGGGCGTATATCTTTGTACTTTGTTCGATAAAGGCGATTGAATTATATTTTAATAATACAAGAAAGATTACAGATATGGCACCCATGGTTCCTATATGGCTGTCTTTCATGACCTTCAGTTTTTCTTTCGGGGATTTTACACATCCCAGTCCATCAAATGTATCGGCAAAACCATCGATATGCAGACCCCTGGTAATTAGGGTTAAGAAAGCAACCTGAATAATAGCGGTAATATCAATCGGTAGAAATGGAGAAAGGCAGTATTCCAACCCTGCCAACCCCGCCCCGAGAGTAAGACCGACTAAAGGGAAGTAGATAGTAGATTCAGCCAATAATTCCTGTCGAAAGCTTTTTACTTTTAAAGGTAGTATGGTAAGAAACTGAAAAGCAGTAATAATTTTATTCATTGGGTTAGAAAGGTTTGAGATTTACACCACATTTCTGAGCCGCCTTCTATAATATATTATCCTGTGTTGCTAACGAAACTCCTTTAAGCATTGCAATTTCAGATAGGAGGCATCGTAAGATGACAAATTGTGCTGACGAGCAAGTGAAAGTATATCCTCCATAGCTCTATTAGGAGCACTTTCGCCGATAACAACCGGAAGTGTGTGCAATAATTCGACAAATTGCAGAGACTGGGTTTTTGTAATACGCTTATTACATTCGCTCGTAAGGATTACATTTGCTAGTTCCAGCGTTCAAATGGAAGGTACTAAAGCATGCCCATTTGAAAACCAGTCCAAAACTACATTTGTAAACTTATTGGCTTCATCTTCGAAACACCAACTCATTGCTACAGAACAACCTAAAACAAAATCTTTAAATATCTTCTTCCTTCATTAATTATTTTTTGTATTGATAGTCCGCCCAACTTTTTGCCTTTTCTAAAAGATCGAATCTTTTCAATTACTAACTTTGGATCAGCCTTTCCTCCGGGTGCTATTGGAACAAGTATGGCAACAGGAGTACCTTTTCTGGTTATAGAGATTCGTTCACCACGAGATACTTTATCCAAAATCCTTTCGAAATGTGTTTTTGCTTCATAAAAACCAACTTTTTTCATAAAAGAACTTCCTCTAAAGACTGGTCTGTAGACAAGTCTTTAGGATTTTGTGTTTGGTGTCAATCTCTATTAAAAAAGTGAAGGGATTGAGAATATACAATATAAAGCACAGATTTTTATAAGTCAAAACTATGATATTAACTTAATCTTGCATGATAAATTTTTTAAAAATTGTTAATCATAATATTCATAACCCAATAGATTAAGTTTTTTTAGGGATAATATTCTCGGAAACACATATAACTTCTAAGAAAAAACTCCTTTTAAAAATTTATCATGCAAGATTGAGGTATTAACTCATTGTCCTTAACCATGAATATGTGTTATGAGTATAATATATCTGAACCAGTCATAACCTGTTCGTACTGTAATAAAGAAATTCCTCTCACTGAAGCAATTTCCCATAAAATGCTGGAAAAACTGCAAAAGGAATTTTAGGGTCAGGCTAAAAAAATAGAAAAAGATGCAAAATAAATTAAAAGGATCGTTCATAACATTAGCGGGATGTATGGAGATATGGAAGGAATCATCGGCGCCTCTTTACCTCAAATAAAAGTTTGGAATTAAAAAAATTGTCTGAAGGAGACAATTTGGATCAGATCAGTGATGACGGAAAAATGGAGGGGGAGCATTAAGGAATCAGAAAAAATAAAATTATTATTTTTGTGTACAGGGAACTCCTGCAGAAGCCAGATGGCAGAGGGATGGACGCGGCTTCTGAAGAGTAGTGAAATCGAATCCTATTCGGCAGGTATTGAAATTAACAGCTTAAACCCTCTTGCGGTCAAGGTTATGGCTGAAGCGGGTGTTGATATTTCTCGACACAAATCTACACATGTGGATGAATTAAAAGACGCTCAATTTGACTTCGTTGTTACACTTTGTGGTCACGCGCAGGAACATTGCCCGCTATTCCCCGGAAAAACAAAAACAATCCACGTTGGGTTTGATGATCCGCCGAAACTGGCGGCAAACGCTAAAACCGAAGAAGAAGCGCTTAACCATTACCGAAAAGTACGTGATGAAATTAAAACTTTTGTTGGACAACTTCCCGGGGTATTATCATGATGAATTTACCGAGAAGGACAAGGATTATCGCGATGATCGGAACCGTAACAGAATCACCGGAGATGCTGGAAAAATTGATAAAGGCAGGAATCAATATAGTCCGCATCAATATGTTGCACGCAAATGAAAGCGGCCTGTGTTATGACGGATCAACTTGGGGCCAAAGCCCTGGTGATATTTACCCGGTCAGGCAATACAGCGCGTTACGCGGCATGGTTGCGCTAGGAAAAGGCCACCATATATGCCTTTATCGATGATGCTAAATTATATCATCAAATAACTCTCAATTGGGGAAACGACCCTTTTCTCATTCAGTTTGATGACGATGAACCATCGAATACAGTAGGTGCAGCATTGGAAGTAATGAAACAAAGTGGTCGAATAAAAACAGAAAGAGACAATTGTTCTGGTGACCGAAGTCAGGGTGAAGAACAAAATAGTTGCTACCGTCTAGATGAAAAAAGTGGAATAATGTTTTGTTTAAATTTGAGAATTAGCATACTATAATTTGAAAGTGTTTTTAGCTAGCGCATTCCATGCGATCTTGCAGAGCTACCAAGCTAAGTTTGGCTTTGTCGCGGACTTAGCGGGCGATACCCCCCCCCTTAATTCCCTCTAACAAGGAGGGGCTCAGGGGGTGTATATACTCTGCACTGAAGATTCCCTGCAGTCTTGCTGCAGGGGGAGCTTTAAATTTCTGGGGAGAAACAATGAAAGGAATAATATTAGCAGGTGGTTCAGGTACCCGCATGTATCCTATTACCCGTGTTGTCAGCAAACAACTGCTCCCTGTGTATGATAAACCCATGATTTATTATCCCTTGTCTGTCTTAATGCTGGCAGGTGTCAAAGATGTTCTCATAATTTCCACTCCAGCAGATTTACCGAAGTTCCGGGACCTTCTTGGGGATGGCTCTCAATGGGGTATCTCTTTATCTTATGCCGAACAACCCCGTCCAGAAGGATTGGCTCAGGCCTTCATTATTGGAAAATCATTTATAGGCAATAAAAAGGTTGCTCTTGTTCTTGGGGACAATATATTTTATGGACAGGGTCTTCCCAAAATTTTCAGTAGATGCGCAAAACTCGAAAAAGGAGGGATTATTTTTGGTTATTTAGTGCGAGACCCCTGGCGGTATGGTGTTGTCAGTTTTGATAAAAACCTCGATGTTGTTAGTCTCGAAGAGAAGCCTGAAAATCCCAAGTCAAAATATGCTGTACCCGGTCTTTATTTTTATGACAATGATGTGGTGAAAATAGCGGAAAATCTTAAACCTTCTGCCCGTGGAGAGTTGGAAATTACGGATGTAAACTTGGAATACCTTCGCAGGAGAGAGCTAAAAGTGGAACTTTTAGGACGCGGATTTGCCTGGCTTGACACAGGTACCTTTGAGTCTTTACAGCAAGCTGCCAATTATGTGCAAGCGGTTCAGGTGCGGCAGGGCCTGAAGGTTTCGTGTCTAGAGGAAATCGCGTTTAATCTCGGTTATATAGATGCGAAACAGCTAAAAAAACTCGCCGCTGAAATGCTGAAAAGTGGTTATGGACAGTATTTAATGGATGTATTAAAGGAAGCAGAAAAAGGAAAATAAAAAACAATGACATTAAAACTCATTAACACATCGATATCCGATGTTCTTTTGCTTGAGCCGAATGTGTATGATGATTCCAGAGGGTTTTTTTTAGAAACTTTTCACCAAAGTAAATATACCGATGTGGGAATTGATAAAACTTTTGTGCAGGACAACTATTCCCACTCAAAGCAGGGAACCTTGAGAGGATTGCATTATCAACTCCTTCATCCGCAGGGGAAATTGATCTTTGTGTTGAGAGGAGAAATATTTGATGTGGCGGTTGATATTCGGCGAGGTTCTTCTACGTTAGGACAATGGGTTGGAGCCAATCTCTCAGCAAAAAACAAACGCCAGATATATGTACCGGAGGGGTTTGCTCATGGTTTTTGCGTATTGAGTGAATCCGCTGATGTCATGTACAAATGCTCGGACTTCTATGATACTGAAGATGAGTATGGAATTTTTTGGTCAGATGAGACGATTGCTATTAACTGGCCTGTTAAAACACCGATTCTCTCTGGAAAAGACAGCAAGTTTCAAAAATTTACTGAGATCCCTGAGAAAGATTTGCCAATTTATGGCGGGGCCGACGGGACTCGAACCCGCAACTTCCGGCGTGACAGGCCGGTGCTCTAACCAGTTGAACTACGACCCCCCCCAATTTTTATTCAATATAAACCAATAGTTATGAAACCACGAATTACCCAGAAGATTTCCGGTTGCTTGTTGCTGCAGGAAGCTTCAAATGAAAGGTAGTATACCACAAAAGTAATGTGCCGCAAGTAGAATTATGCATTATCATTTGTTCTATTCCTGTATAAAGCGGCTTGATGTACAGAGTGTTTAGCCTGTTTTCTTTCCCGGAATAATACAGCAGCGAAGAAAACGACAATCAATAATATGATTATTTGCAGAAAAATCATCCACCTTCTTGGGAGGCCTTTTTTTCAGTCTCCGATAGGCGATATTGTTGAAGCTGAGTTGAGGGATTTATTTGGAAGAGCATTTAGAACAAGTGCCGTATAGTTCGAGCCGATGAGATGTTATTTTAAACTTATGCTTCCCAGCTATCTTCTCCTGAGTCTCTTCTATTTCAGGGTTTTTAAACTCAATAATCTTTCCGCATTTCAGGCAAATGAGATGGTCATGATGGGTATGCAGGTAGTTGTGTTCGTAATGGGCCTCGCCTTTTTCAAAGCGGCTCATCCTTGCGAGACCGGCATCATGGAAAAGCTTCAGGTTTCTATATATGGTCGCAATTCCGATTGAGGGGTCTTCTTCGTTAACCTTTTTATGAAGTTCCTCCGCTGTGATATGTCCTTCTTCTTTTAGAAATGCTTTAAGTATGGTGTTTCGCTTGGATGAATGACGAAGGTTCTTTTCCGATAAAAAATTTGTTAAAAGCTGCTTTTCTTTATACATTTTCTTGAAAGTTTTTAGCAACTAAACCTAAAAAAAAACCATTTTAAACCCTAATATACAATTTTATAATTCAAAATTCTATCATTTTATACAAGTTTAGAGTTAGACCTACCGGGTCTCTTTCTCTTGCAGGGAAAAATTCGATGGGTATTTCAGTAGACTTAAAACCTGGAATATCGTTACAAACATACCTTTAAGTGGGTTTTGGCCATGAAGATTTTATCACACACTGAAGATGGTTTCTACTGGTTACATTTATTATCCGTAGTTTTGAAGGATACCTGACAAACCATATAAAATAAAACAGCCGCAATAAATGTCTTTATTCGCGCATCAATGTAATTCCTGTTTTGCAGGAACATAAACATTCCGGAAAGTGTAAAGACTATCCATGGTAAACGGGTCAAAAGTATTCCGGAGTCAACCCAACCAAAAGCTTCTCCCGTGCGGATTGCAAATAACAAAAACCGGTTGTCTGCTTTCAACTCACTGGCCATTGATCCACTCCATTTATCAATGTGCCCATAGGTGAAGGATATTCCAGTAAAAAAGAGTTCTTCGGGACCAACTACAACGACTTGCGGAAGAAGCCAGAATAAGATGCTAAGCAGTGAACATCCTGAAATGCATAGTCTTTTCCGGCATGAATACCTTTAAGAAAACAAAACAGGGCAAATGGCCACCATGAAAGCCGTATTCCTATTTAGGTTAATTTACAATTAAAAGGTTAGTATATTAATCCATATCGGGAAATACATATGATTTTATTTTGATAGGGGTGAAAGTGTTAAGTGAGCGTATTCCCACGTAGCTTGCTGCAGTGAGCTTCAATATACTAATGTTTATTGAAAGGTACCTTAAAAAAACCGTTATTGAGGATTTCTAAAGAAAATGGTTTTTCTTTGTAGGGGATATGGATTCACCTTGAATCAAAATGTAAATGTGAGTTTTTGGAAGTGCCCGGTAGAAATTAGAAGCATTTTAATATGTAAATTGAACCAACTTGCGTTTTTCATTATCTTTAATTATTAATCGCTGTTTTTTAGATATAAACTCGTTGTGCCACGTTTCTATTTCAAATTCTCCTTTAGGCACTTTTTTAATGGTAAAGTTTCCTTTTTTATCAACACTTGAAAAAAAGGGATTCTGAAGAACTAAAATAAAGCCCCTTAATTCCTGATGAATATCACACAAAAGCATAACTTCCCCCCCCTCGGAGAACTTAATAGGACCATATTTGGTGTTTGCCGGAATTCCAAAGTTGAATGAAATTGGACCACCTGTTGCTGTATGCAGGTTATGAAAGTGTGGATCTTCATTGGAAAAAATTACCTCTCTCTCTCTTGCGATGGGAAGCACCTGAGGAATAACCTGATTATTCTTTTGAACATTCAATACTGTTTCTTTGGGTAAGCTAAAGAGTTTATTATCAACATATTTAATGTATACGACAAAGTTCTCGAATTGATCTATACGATTTGAAACAATTCTACCTTCAACAGTAGCCGACAGGCACTCGGGAACAGCTCCCAGCCCTGGCATAATAACAGTAAAAATGATTAGTAATATTCGACTTATATGTTGCTTCATAAATAAAGCGATAAGTTGCCGCAATCACAACTTGGCATGGAGAACCAAATTGGACCGACATACTTGCGGTTCGCCCGAAGGGTTGAGGCTATGGATGGCAGAGCTAGGTTTTGCCGAAATCAAATAAGACTGCCGCCCTGGAGAACCAACAAAAATAAAATTAAATACTCAGAACCCCGACATTTGGTTGGGAAGCTTCACTTTTTAACATTTCCCCAAATAGTTGCCAGTTCACTTTCCAGACTTTCCAAATGCCCCAATAGTTCATGAGAATATCTATCGATCTCGGTCAAATGTCCTGAAATCTTTTTGATCTCCTTGCCATTATTAGATGCTGTTAGCTTCTCTGCTCCGGCAGTATGGGTCCTAATATGTTCCACCCTGTCATGAAGTGTATGTAAATCTCCTAATGTATGGACAATATCTTTCAAAACATGGCCCTGCGCCCTGAATGGCTGCAAAATAAATAGATAACCTAGCGCTATAATAGCGGCCAGTAAAAAAGCCCCTTGCAAAATCATTGATTCCAAAGTTGGAAATACTCCTAAAAACCCGATTCTGGGTAACCAATCTATTGGTGTGGTGCGAATCAGGCCGCCTACCTGCAACTCCAAAATTCCTTTACCGACAAATACAAAAGCCATGTAATAAAGAATCACGCTTGTTACAGTAAAAAAAGGACGAATCGGAATTTTAGCCGTGCCGTATTTAAAGATATAATAAATAACAGTAAGAACCAGGCATCCCACTGCAAATCCTCCCCAGATCGAAACACTACCGCCGGCTTCCGCATTTGAAAAAAGAGCGGAATAAAAGAGAATCGTCTCTGCACCCTCGCGATAAACAACAAAAAACGAGGCTAATCCAAGTGTAAAGATGCTTCCCTTTCCAATCGATTGCATCACCTGGTTTTGTATATAATCCATCCATCTAGCTGCCTCCGCCTTACTGGTAAGCCAATAGCTGACGTAGAACAGTACTGCAGCGGCAATCAACATCGTGATTCCCTCAAGATTTTCCTGGCTCTCTCCGCTTTGAGTATATATTTTTAAGAAAAGAAGAGCCGTTACTACACTGAGCACAATAGCAGCGAGAGCCCCCAGGCCGACAATTTTTACTTTATCATGGTTGTCGGTTCTGCGAAGATAGGCGATTAAGGCGCTAATGATAAGGATTGCTTCAAATCCTTCTCGCACTATAATAAAAAAAGAGCTGACAAACAGTCCAAACCAACTAGTGGATGAATCTAAGCTACCCGCCACCTTGTGAAGTTGTTTGGTTAAATCCAATACGGCAGCTTCTAATTGGTCAGTAGACGAGCCTTTTTCGATCAATCCGCGAATGTTGGCAAATTTTGATTCAAATTCTGATTTGAGACTGCTCGACTTTGCAGCCACCATACCTTCCATACCAAGGCCTTCAAAGATATCAAAATAGGCATCGGAAACCACGCCTTTAGATTCTCTGGAATTGCCCTGTTTGTAAAGGGCTAATGCTTTCTGAAAAAGTTGTTCAATTTCTTTTGCAATATCTTGCGGGGATAAGTCACCGGGAGAGGATTTAGCTTGGGTAGGGGCGCCATTAGTTGTTTCGGTATCCACGGAAGCGATGGCAGGTTGTATAATATATCCCGCTCCTTCTACAGCGATATTTTTTTGGTCGAGTATCGCAGCATCATGGTTTAGAGCTTCTGTGAGCTTGATTATCTCTTGATCCACCTTTAGTGAATCATTGGCAGTCATTCCTTTTCGGATTGTTCCGAACAGGCGCTCCAGTTCATAAGCTCTGGCTGAAGAGATATACTTTTTAACAACCATCTCCATTCCCATGGACTCGAACTTCTCAAAATAAGCATCTGAAAGAAGTTCTTTTGCATAACCGATATCTCCTGTGAGAAAAGTCTGTTGCGCTAAATTAATCCCTGCAAGCACTTCCTGATTTACCCCTTTCCAATTAGAGGGAAGGGGATTGGCGAGCACCGAATTAGTAAAGGGGGAAAGAAATAATAAAGTAACAGCGCTTATCCATACGAAAACTGTATGGTATGCAACAGTAACTGCATTATCCCCGCTAAACCTATTCTTGATTCTAATTAGTGCACGAGAATTTAGATCAACGTCATTCATAGTTCGTTTATTTGATGTTTTATGATATATGACTGAACTACCCTTGTACTGATATTAGAACTCTGCTGCTAACTTGAGAGTGGCTATATCTATATTATCATTAGTACTAGAATTATCATAATTTCCATGAAGGTATTCCAGGGAGGCTGAGACCCCATCCCATATCTGGTAAGAAGCGGCCACCCCATACTGGTCCTTCGGAGAAGTAAAAAATTCATCATTCCCTTCATACTTGATGGCAGCCTCTAACTTATCTGTAACGCCATAAGCAGCCTCAACGTTCCATGCCCTGGGTTGGTCTCCGTTTCCATCACTATCGCCATCTAAATCTGAAGAAGCAAAGTCATCGAGCGCTCCTAAATACTCGGCTTCTACAGTTAATGGTCCAAAGGTAGTCGAAACGAAAGCGCTAAAACCGCCTACTTCGTCTATAAAGTTACTGCCGCTCAACAGATCGGCGTCAGTATCAGCCATATCAGAGATATAGGAGGCCCCAAGGATAATTCCTTCCACAGGTGTAACTTCAATGGCAACTACGTAATCATCCACAAGAGTATCATCTCCTATCTTCTTCACGTCCCCATTGAATGCACCTGCTTTAACAGTAAAGATGTCCTGATTGTAGGCAATGATAAATGGCGATTCCCTGGTCTCACCCAATTGAAGTGTGATGGGATCGCTAACAAAGTGGCTGTTAAAGGCGCCAAAGGGGAGGTACGCCTTACCTACAGTCACGGATAGACCATCGAGCTTGCCTAAAGTCATGGTACCCACATCGAATTGAAGCGGATCTGTATCATCTTCTTCCCATTTTAAATTTATCTGACCATGGACATATTGGTGTAGGTTCATCCCTACAGCCAGTTCTGCAGTAGCTGTGGTGATATCACTCGCATTTGTGTCTCCTCCTGCTGCTAAATCTGTACTGCTGTAAAAACTTTCTGCCTCAAGAACACCACTGATCTCAAACTTTTCGGCCAATACAGGCTTCGGCAAAATTAATAAGCAAACAATCATTAAAACTATAAATTGAACTTTTTTCACTCTCAATCTCCTTTTTAGTTGAAATACAGTTTTTATAACAAACAGAGAATAATCAGCAAAATGCCCCGGCTATTTTTTGTTATTGACCGGGGCTATTTACAATATTATTGCCAATAGTTCACTGATTTTCCCTGCTGTTTTTATTTGAACTATCGTTCCAGAATTTGTATGAGGGAAAGAAAAACACTCCCACAAACAAACTATCTTTATTTGTACTTATTTTGCTCCTTTAAAATCGAAATCCCACGTAGCATTAAAAGACTCCCACCATGGAGCGACGCCTGATACAGGGTCCGTATGCCTTGCAAGTTCACGACTGTCGGGTGGAGCTATATGAAAGATTAGCTTATACTTACCATAAGGGAGGAATATTTGAGCCCCGTAATGAGGGCCGTCTTTTGCCACCATGGGCAAAGCCTTCCCTTGGATCATTGTCCCGTTTGTGTCTTTAATAGTGTAGCCGACCCTAAGATTTGGAATCCATTCTCCGGCGCCAAATCCATTTTCATTTCCTTGAATGGCATGAATGTCTGCTTCAATATGAATGGTTTCTCCCGTTTTTTTCTTTTTCAAATCACCCATACTCGACATGCCTTCCATTTTTACCGGTGGTAGCCATACGGCTGCAATTTCCAACTTGTTTTTTTCAATACTATCGCCGATAGGGTACTCCCGGAAAGGAACTTCTCCTTGTGCAATAGAGGAAAACATAATAGTTAAAGCTAATCCAAAAAAAATCGTTTTTCCTGAATGTTTCATTTACTCTCCTATTTAAATGTAATAAATGTAAAATTATAAAAATGTGTACGCCAACTTCGTAATGCCAGATTGTTTTGTCGGACATCTGAAAGTTCGTTCTTTCCAGATTCCCTCTAAAATAATTTGACAACACCCCTACATTAGTAAAACTTCTCAGAATCTTTGCTCAATGATCTTTTTGACACCTCCTTCCTTTATTGAGAGATGGAGGGACAGTACTTGCGAGAGAGAGGAGGGTAATGCAAAATTATTTATTAAACACAAGTACTGCCCAGACATATTATTTATACACAGCAATAAATTTTCAAATAAATATAATGATACGTATTATCATTATCAAGTAATATGAAAAGTATATACAAGCTGCATGGTCTTGTCAAGCTTTTTTTATTTTATTTAAAAAAGGCAGTTGCATAATAAGACTATGAATATAAAACTGAACTCATCACGCAACAGATTCTGTTTCGAGCAGAATCTGTTTGCTGTCCATCTCATGTATTGGAATCTCCCTGCTTTGTCCAAGAATGGTTTTTGCCTGATCACGGCCTATAACCATCGCAGTGTCCAAAAATATATATTGGAATAGTCCTTGACGTCCTAAAGTTGTGATATTTTTAAAACGGTGTTTGTAGATTTCG
This sequence comes from uncultured Nitrospirota bacterium, assembly GCA_913051775.1. Lineage (GTDB taxonomy): Bacteria > Nitrospinota > Nitrospinia > CAJXCL01 > CAJXCL01 > CAJXCL01. The sequence goes on from CAJXCL010000003.1 coordinate 57,500, forward strand.
GGTCAAGTCATGAACGACATTTTTCGGACTGGCTGATTAGGAGATTGTCATAACAAAATATAGAGTTTTTTTGAAGCACCTTAAAATCTTATATTTTAAATGATAGGGAATGGATACAGGAAAAGCGGGATTGGTGTTTTGCGAACGTATTTCCCGGAGACTTACCCTAAGCCACTCTTGCGCCGGGTGAGTATTGTGGGGAACTTGGTTATGTTAATGGTTTTTTTTTAAGAGGGGTTGGTGGGCGGAACAGGGCTCGAACCTGTGACATCCGGCTTGTAAGGCCGACGCTCTCCCAGCTGAGCTACCCGCCCTAAAATAATTGGCAATATAGTTTTAAAAGACTAAAAGTATATCTATCGATAAATTAAGTGTCAAGGTTAATTTAATTAATATATCTTGATTATTTTTTTGATCATAAAATCAGCTTCGTAAATAGATTCTGAATCCTTAATTACTTCTCCCCTTAATGCCATGAATTTTCCTACGTACTGCTTCAGATCCTCCTGTAAAGAACCTTTGATATAATAAACTCTTTTTTTTCTTTTGCTTTTATTGATTAATGCAAGCTGTTTCCCTTGGTTTTCCCAATTTTGAAGTGTGCCATATATAGTTTTGAAAGGTTTTTTGCTGGATTTTTTAATTTTTTTCTTAATACTCTCTGAACTTAAAATTACCGGTAAATCACTCTGTTTAACCACATAAAATCCATAATGTATTGATTTAAAAGGTGGAATGCTGTATTCCCTGTTGCTATGAAAATAAAATGCTTTCACTTCAATCTTTTCTTTGCTCTCATGCTCAAGTATTTTTACTTTATCTATTTTGTAGTTATCAGTTGGATGAGAAAGAATCGCGATAACCATTCTTGATGAGAAGTCGTTTCTGAGTAATTGTCGTTCGAGACGTAGTGCTTTGTTATGTGTTGTAATGTTCCGAATTTTTCTGAATTTGTTAAATAAATAGGTAACACCATCTTTTGAACGGATGACACTAATGTATGGAGGCTGGCTTAAGTTGGTTCCCTTAACAGTGGTTATGAAATTTCCCTGGTATTTTTTGATAAGCCTGATTTTTTTTGGGGAGGCATGGAGAAAGGTAGCATGTAAAGAGACAAAAAGCATGATGGTTATAATTTTTAAACCCGATTTTCTACTCTTCATGCTAATATTACAGAATATTGGGGAATTGGAATAGTGGATCTTTTTGATTTAAGATGTCAGATTGCAGGCTTTGGATAGTAGATTTTAATTCTAAAATCCAAGATCGTCAATTAGTTTTTTTATTCACTCTATCCATTCTGCAGTAAAAATATTTGTGTCGCTATTTTTTTTATTGAACCTGTTTGAACCAAAAATTAAGTGCCTGCCGTCGCGCGTAAACATTGGAAATCCATCGAACGTTTCATTGAAGGTTATTTGCTCAAGCCCGGTACCATCAATATTAATAGTATAAAGGTCAAAGTTTCTTCCTTTTTTATCGTTCACATTTGAAGAGAAGATAATCCTTTTGCCGTCAGGATGAAAAAACGGAGCGAAACTTGCTTTGCCAAAATCAGTGACCTGCTTCATATTTTTTCCATCCGCGTCCATTATATAAATTTCTAAAGCTGTAGGCCGAAAAAGGTTGTTTTTAACTAGATCATCATAATCTTTTAGTTCTTTTTCTGTTTTGGGCCTGCTTGCCCTGAAAACAATTTTTGAACCGTCAAAAGAGAAAAAAGCGCCTCCGTCGTAGCCTTTTAAAAAAGTTAAACGCTTTTGATCACTGCCGTCGAGGTTCATCGTATATATTTCAGGGTCATTGTCTCGCATGGATGTGAAGACTATTTTGTCCCCTATCGGAGAGAGGGTAGCCTCCGCATCATAGCTGGGTGTATCGGTTAAACGTTTCAAGTTTGAGCCATCCACATTAGCCAAAAAAATATCAAAAGAGTTATAGAGTTTCCACACATAGCCTTTTGACCTATCCGGTGGTGGTGGACAGTTGCTGTCGACAACGTGAGTAGATGCGTAAAGGATTTTTGTATCGCCAGGCAAAAAATAAGCACAAGTTGTTCTTCCTTTACCGGTAGAGACCATTCTTTTACCGCTACCGTTAAGGTTCATTGTGAATATCTGATCGCATTTTAAATCGCCTGTTGTCGCTTGGTAGATTAGTTTCTTTTCATTAAATGATAAATAAGCCTCGGCATTTTCCCCTCCATCAGTAAGCATTTTTATGTTTTTCAAATGCTTTTCCCCCTTTATATGAAAAGGATCGTCGAGCGCAGGCTCGGAAAAACTGTAATTAAAGGCTGTCGGCATGACGACGGAAAGTATAACAACTAGGAAGGCTAATATTTTTGATTGTTTTGATAACTGCATATTCAAATTAAAAAACTTTGGAATAATAATTAATAGCCATGAAATGGCGTTACTAAAATATTTTACCCTTCCAAGGGTAAAATATCATTAATGATTCTTTTTTTCTAAAGGACTAAACGATTTTGAAGCAAAGTATACTTCAAATTATGAAAATAATCATCTTTTTAATTTTGACTTTCCATGCCCTCGACCCTTCGGGCGGCTTTCCATTGGGGAACCGTTCAATTTTATCATTGTGATAAAGTTATGACTATCAGTTTTCCTTGCCGAATGGTGGTTGAGGTCCTGCCGCACTGAGAAAAATAATTATTTTAATTCTCTCTGAGGTTTTTGCATTACAAGTTTATTACCTCGCCTCTACTTCCACACTCACTATTTTTTCATTTCCTTCTCGCAGAAAAGTAATAACCACAGTATCTCCCGGTTTCATTGATTTCAAGAAATCGGAAAAAGAGCGTAAATTGTCAATTTTATTTCCATTAACGTGAGTTAGCATATCATCTTTTTGTAATCCAGCTTTTTCAGCAGGTGAGTCCGGTAAAGTGCCGATAATTTTAATGCCTTTTCCTTCAAAAGCAAAATCAGGAATTGTACCCAAACTAATTTTTCTCCCTTGATCCGGCTCTGCTGATTTCCTGGATGCGAAACCTCTTTGTGTGTCAAGCAATGAAGTCAACTGCTCCTCACGGCCGGCTAAATACTCAACAGCTTCTTTTAGTACCGACGCAACTTTTACCAGCCCTGCCTTATCCACCTTGTCAATCGTATCAGTAGGACTGTGATAATCGAGGTGCGGCCCGCTGAAAAACTGCACTGCCGGAACCCCTGCATCGAGAAAACTCTTCTGATCGCTTGAGCCAAAATCTTTGGAGACCGCTTCTATTGGAACGCCGGTAACATAACTCGCTCCCATAAAAATATGAATCCACTCTCGTGCTGAACCTGTGCCAAAAATCATGAGTTTTTTTTTGCCCAGCCTGCCTACAGTATCAAGATTTAGGACTCCTATGATTTTATCTACTGGAAATTTTTTTTCGATCTTTACATAGTGTTTTGAACCCAGTAGTCCTGCTTCTTCTCCGGTAAAAGCCACAAAAACTACAGTGCGGTCTGGTTTCCATCTTTTTCCCAATATTTGAGCAAGTTCCAACAGTATAGCCACACCGCTGGCATTATCATCCGAGCCCGGATGAATTTTTCCTTTATTACCCTGTCTTACATCCGGCCATCCAAGGCCTAGATGATCGTAATGAGCGCTTAAAACTACGCTTTGCCCTTCCAAATCAGGATTGCTACCACGAATGACACCTACAACGTTTTTTAAGGCTATATTTTGGTTAAATTCACCATTTTTTTCATTCCATTCCTGAAAATAGCTTCCTTTTTTACCACTTATTGTTTCCAAGCCTGCCTCATTAAACTTGCTGGCAATGAAATCCGCTGCTTTATCCAATTCCGCCGTCCCTAAACCGCGTCCCTTCATTTTTTTATCAGCAAGAAAACTAATGATACTTGTCATCCTTTTTGCTGAAAATACCGCCGGCAAATAAGCAAGTGCCTGTCTTGGTACCAGCTTTGTAACAACTCCCACTGGTGTGGTTTCCGCTCTTTGTAAAGGAAGAGAAGATGGAATTTCTTTGTTGTCAGATAGCTCAATCGGTACGGACATGGGTGAATTCAACGTAGGCCACCGGCCCTTTAAAACAATAGACGGTTCATCCCCTTCGAAGGCAAGATAGCTGTATTTGCCGTAATGCGGTAGTTTGCGTCCGAGCCCTGGAATGGCTGAAGCATTATCCGTTGAGACCCATGCCAATGCAAAGTCAGGTTCATCAGGGTGTCTGGTTGTAAATATTGTGGAATGATTTTTTCTTTTTATTTCGTTTTCTCCAATGCTTACCCCAGAGTTATTGATAGAAACATCATAGCCCTTCATTGCGTCAATAATTTTTGGATTAAAAAGATTTTCTTTGCCGAATAACCATACGGTACGGTCTGCAGGAAGTTCATTTATTTCATTATCCAGTTTAATTTCCATTTGTCTTGACGGCGACTTTTGCCAGGATTCGGCAACTTTGCGGTATTCATTGAGAATATCTTTGGAAGCTAATGAAGGAAGGATGATCAGGACTTTATCCGAACCGAACGCTCGGGAAAGGGCAGGGGGGGTCTCATACCTGTCTAACTGCCGAAAAAGATCGAATTCAGGGTCAACTTTCAAACGAAGAGGTTTTGAAGGAACATGAAAGGAAACTTCCAAATGCCTGTCGTTCATTAACACTCTAGTTTGGTACGTCTCTTCAAAATCTTGCAGGGTAACGGTTATCGGTATACGCAATGTATAAGCCGGAGCTTCTTGAATCTGCTCCAAAACAGCAGTAAGCTGATACCCCTTTTTATCAGCTTGTGCTGAGGCATGGTTGATACGTATTTCAGGAGCTCCTGTTTGCTTTATCCACTGGTTAAATTCAATCTGTAAATCTTTTCCTGAAACTTCTTCAAAAACTTCTCTCAAATTTTCAAATGCTGCGCGTTTAAACTTAAACTCTTGATAAAATTTCTGCAAACCCTTAATAAAAACTTTGTCGCCTAACTGCAGACGAAGCATATGAAAAAACATCAGGGTTTTGCCGTAGCCTACAGCTTCTGTGGCTGAACTGTGGCGTGAGCGAAACTCTGTTAATGGAAAATCCTTACTCTCTGCCGCATAATCCGTGTATTTCTGCAAAGTCGTGCGGCGGTATTCCTTTCCCTGTCCCCGTTGTTCTTTAATAAGATGGTCGGAAAGATAAGCGGTAAGGCCTTCACCCCAGTTTCCAGAGCTCAAATCCACAAAGACTCCATTAGCCCACCAGTTATGCAAAATTTCGTGCGGATAAGAAGAATGCAAAATGAATGGAAAGCGGATGATTTTAGAACCTAGTAAAGTAAAGGAAGGCATCCCGTAACCGGTCTGCCAAAAATTTTCTATTAACGCAAATTTTTTGTATGGATAAGGACCTAACAACTTGCTGTACATTTTTAAATATTGAGATCCTGTCTCTAAATATTTGTTAGCTAATTTTTCATCAGGATTGCGCAGGAAAACCAATGTTTGTACAGACCCGGCCTGTTTACTATATTCAGTAAATTTTCCGGCAATAAGATAAATCTCATCCTGCGGGTACTGTGATTTCCAACCGGCAACAATCGATTCTTCCCTTGTTCGTTCTCCCTGGCTGATTGCCTTCCATCCCTGTGGCAAATGCACTTTCATTGAAAAAGTCACCAGGTCATCGCTGAACCACGGATACCAGTAACTTGAAGAGGCAAGGTATATCCCGTTGCTGGAAATGATTCCAGAAGTTTCGCTGAAACTGCGGTCGCTTTCTTCCTTCTGTTTTTGCAAAGGACTATGTATTTCTCCATTGTATTTAACAATAAAAGTGCGCACATCGGCAGGAAGGGCAACTATGTAATGCTCCAACATTTCATTATTTTGCTTGAAGATTGAATTAGAATTGGTTTCAGACTGTGAAGATTGTGCTTTATCTTCATAGTGGGTAATTGCTACACCTTCTGTGTTCGATACAGGCTGAAGTCCTTTATGAATAATGAAATGCACCTCACCACCGCCAACATTGAAAAAAGAATTCGGAAGGGTAATTTTATCTTCAATATCTATCCAGTGCTTCTCAGGGTCAATCACAACTTTCATGTTGTGGTGTATGTTTTCCTGGGCGTAGAGAGAGACAGGAAGGCATATAAGAGCAAGAAATTGGAATATAGCTAATAAACGTTTCATAATGTTCTAAGTAGCTTTAAGCAGTCAGGTACCAGCATTCACCAAGAATGGTTTTTATTAAGTTCTGTTCTTAGCTTTCAGCTGATTGCTTAATGTTATTGTTATGTTTGTAGGATTATACCATCTGTGCTATAAATTTTTTAGAATATAATTTAAATTGCAGGTTTGATGCATAAATCCAGTCATCCAAAATACTTATATTTTGTTGGGAAAGGCGGTGTGGGAAAATCAACATGCTCTGCTTCAACCGCACTGGCATTAGCTGAAAAAAAGAACAAAACCCTCATCGTTTCGCTTGACCCTGCCCATAACTTGTCCGACATATTTGAAACGTCTCTCGAAGATAAGCCGAAAGAGATAAAAGAAAACCTGTACGCCATGGAAATAAACCTGGAACAGCGAATGGAAAAGTCCCTAAAAAAAACCATCGACATGATGAAAAACTTATACACATACCTCAATGTTATTAATCTTGAAGGAATGTTTGATACCTTGCGGTTTTCTCCGGGGATGGAGGAATACGCTGTCATCTTTGCATTAGAAGATATTTTTGAAAGTTACAGGAATATGGATTTTATCATATTCGATACGCCTCCAACAGGACTTACTCTGAGGTTCTTTGCCCTGCCGCATATATCTGTTCTGTGGATTGAAAAATTGTCGACATTGAGAAAGAAGATTTTAAGCAGGCGTGATTCTTTAAAAAACATACTTGGTGAAAAATACCATGATAAGGAATTACCTTCTACTGTTAAGGACGATTCGGTTTTTAAGGAACTTGTGAGTTTTGATGGGCGGTTAAAAACATTAAAAAATCACTTTAGCTCTAAAGAAGACAGTTTGATGTTTCTGCTCTTAAACCCGGACAGGCTTTCTTTTAGCGAAGGACGAAAGATAATAGCGGCGTTTGAAAAATTCTCCCTGCCTCTGAATATGGTAATTATTAATAAAAGCGGACTTTATAATGACAATACCTCTGATGAATTATCTCAATTTATGGAGAGTTTTTTTGCAGATGTGAAAAAAAAGTTCAATGGCCTTAAAACCATGGAACTACCGTTTAAAGACAGCGGGACATTAAGCAGAAAAGACATGATGACATTTGGTGAAAATGTTTACAGAAATGTGCCACTATGATTCCAAAGGAAAACATTATCAAAATTCTTAAAAAGATCAAAGACCCGGAATCAGAACAGTCTCTATACGATCTTCAAATCGTGAAGCATATAGATTATAAAGAAGAGGAAAAAGAACTGATAATTACCCTTGATTTCAACAGGAGAATGCCGAACTGTATAGGCTGCAAACCGGTAGCTTGGATGGTGCAGAAGAAAATTGCAGAATATCTCGAAAATGATTTTTTTGAATTTGAAGAAGTAAAACAGATAGATTTTAAATACTCATAATACGGCATGTTGCCGCAACCACATAGGCTTCCGCCCTGGAGAACCATCAAAAAAACTTTTTCAAAAAACAAGTTTTTACAGAGCAATAGTATAATGGAATCCATTAAGAAATCAGTTATCAGGGATCACTCGACCTGTCCCTTATGTAAAAAAAATAATTCTACACTCTTTTGTAAAGAGCAACACCGCTCCTACTTTCAATGTCCTTGTTGCAGTCTTCTTTATGTCCCTTCTTGCCACCATTTGTCCCCCGTGGAAGAAAAAAAGAGGTACGATACCCATACCAATCATCCTGACGATCCTGAATATCGGGATTTTTTGAACAGGCTTGTTAGCCCGTTACTTCCTTATCTCCCAACAGGAGGAAAAGGAATCGACTATGGATCGGGCCCGGGCCCCACACTCTCTCTCATGTTTTCTGAATTTGGTTTTCATATGAAAGATTATGACCCATTTTACGCTAACTATAATAAGGTATTAGAGGAAGAATACGATTTTCTCACCTGCTCAGAGACCATGGAACACTTTAGTAATCCTAAAGAGGAGTGGGAACTTTTTCTCAAGCTAGTCAAAAGGGGAGGGTGGATAGGAATAATGACCCAACTTTATGAACGAGAGATCGATTTTTCCCAATGGTATTATAAAAATGACCCCACTCATGTTTCATTTTATTCAAAAGAGACTTTCAAATGGCTGGCAGAAGAATATAATCTGAGGCTTTTGTTTGGAGAACAATCTGTGGTATTTTTTCAACGGATTTAAAAAATTACGAAAGAATTTTTCTCATTTTAAAACTATGATTGAACCACAAAGTGCACGAAGCCACTCTCAGCGGGGCGAAGTTCACGAAGGAATTACTAAAATGTATTTTATGTCACCTTTTTTCCTTTATAATGAATAATATGAATAATTTTGAGTCTGCACAGAGACCTTTTGGCAGACTTAGGTCTACATAGCATTGTAAATTTATGAACATAATCTAATTAGTTAGCTGATAGCTGAGTGCTGACTGCTAAACGCTACTTCAAAGGCAGTTGTTTTGGCTCCTATATTTCGTTTATTTTTTCTTTTATATCTTGTAACCACTTGAGCTTTAAATCTTTTTTGTAGGGGCTTGCGTGCCTAAATGATGTTTTATCACCATTATTATTTATTCCAATAATTTTATTGCCGTCTAACGCTTCCAACGCTTCTTTTGCTAAGCCATTTAAAATATTCAGGCTTCCCCATGCGACTATAATGATTTTTTTGCTTTTCATGGCAAGAGAACTTAACAACTCTTTTCTTCGTTTTTGGTTAAATATGCTGTGAGGGTGGTAATTATAAAGAGTTGATGCTCTCAAAAACTTTTTATGAAAGCCTCCGCTGCTACCGTCTCGCAAATCAGATAAATTTAATACCCGGACATGCTTCCAATCTTGATCCAGCATTACGCGCATAATTTGATATTGAGCATTATCCGGTCTGGTTGAAACAAGTTCTTTTGACCAATTTTTAAACTCTATCTCTTTTAATGTAAATACTTTTTCTTTGTAATTTTTATCATTAGCTCGTGAAGATCCTGGATTCATCATAACAACTACTGCGTTTGGGCCTTGTCCGGGTAATTCCTTGAATCCTTTTCTAACAATCTCCAGCACGCTCCTGCATTTAAATTTTTGGCTGTTAATATGTAAATCATAAAAATGTCCTAATACGTCAAATTCTTTTTTTAGTTCATCTGCGTATATAAATCTCATCAGAATTCCTATATTTAATAAAAATAATGATATTTGTAGACTATTTTTTGATTTTTAACAAACTCTTAAGATCAGGAAATGGTTTGTATGTGGAAGAGGGGTCTCGCTCAGCGCTTGGCGGTGTCCTGCAATCATACGCGGCCTCTTCAAGATACCGCGTGTGCTCATTGTCGTGACAATAGAGACACAACAGTTCCCAGTTGCTGCCGTCGGGTGGATTGTTATCGTGGTTGTGGTCCTTGTGGTGTACCGTAAGTTCACGAAGTTTTTTTCCGGAAAATTCCCGTCCGCAATGCGCGCATATCCAGGGATAAATCTTGAGTGCTCGTTCCCGATAAGTTTGCTCCCGGAGATTCTGGTTGCGTTGGGTCTCGGCGATGAACTTCTCAATATCTGGGTTTGTCTTCTTTGCTGGCACTGGCCTTCCCTCGAGTAGGCTGGTTAAACAGGCCTAAAGACCTCACAAGAAGCGTTAAATAAATTTTGGGGCAAAAGTAGCACTCAATCATGAAAACGATTGTTCAAATAATTCCTTGATTGCTTTCTTACCGTTCTTTTCGAGAAAACGCGTCCCTGTCCCGGCGAAATGAATATGCTTAATGATAGGTTCATCCTTGCTCTTGCATTCAATCCAGTCAGCCTGGTTCCAATTGAACCAAACGTCACGTTTCTGATCAAACACCCACAATGGTTTATTACATAGCTTGGCAAATTCCGCGCCCCATCCCGTGCCGCCTTTAATGGTCTTGTCCTCCAGTATTTCTCCAATAACGTAAATCTCTTGCCCGTTATTAATCTGGTACCAGATACTTTGCAGAACCTTGCGGAATGTGTTAGTTGAGGTATAGCGACGATTCATCAATTGTGAAACGTATTCCAGACTCACGTCTCCATTTTTAAGTTCTTCGTGATTCAGAACACGCAAACCTCGTTGACGGACTATACTGTGTCCTTCAAACGTGAAGTTTACTTCTTCAATTCCAAATTGCTCAGCGTTAGCTCCAAATTCAGCTTCAGCCCCTTTAGCGCCACCGCTAAAGAGAATAAAATCTTCCTTTATCATGTTTGTTCCTTTCATCAATTTCTATATTTTTATATGTATGTTGAATGAAGTGCTATGATAGTTTCAATCAACCAAACAAACAATCTACCATGATTAAATAAAAAACGGAAGGAATGAAACAATATTTATCAATATCGAGATCTGGTCCCATGTTCTTAACAGTTAATTGAAAATAGTTGCTGAACCTGACCCTTGATAACTGATTTATTGATAGCTCACTGCTGCTTTAAAACATATGCAGTCAAGAGTGGGCGTGACCCCTGACTATTTGCGATTATTACGATGCAATCACGCAGAGAAGAAATTCACAAGGAGATTATATTCTTGAGAAAATTTATAATATAATGACTAGCAATTTAATTTAATCTAACAGGTTTTTTAAGTCCACCTGGTTCTAATATATAGAGGCAGGATAAAGGCATTTAGGAGTGGGTTATGTCAAAAAATAAAATATTGGTTGATGATACTGATATTTTGAAGTTATTAGAAAAAAATTGTCGGATGAGGAATATCAGATATTGAAAGCAGTCTCTGGGGAAGAGGCTATTGAGAAAGCTAAGACTTTATTGCCGGATCTTATTATTATGGATGTCGTATTGCCAGATATTGATGGCGCAGATGCAATAAAGGTGTTACAAGAAAGCCTTGAAGTACAAGACATTCCCGCGTTGTTTTTATCTTCCATTGTAGTAAAGGACAACGAGGATCAGCCTACAGTTAAAGTTTGTGAAAGAACATATAATCTTATTGCAAAACCGATTAATTTTGATGAATTATTGGATGAAATTAAAAAACAGATTGGGTAGAAGTAACTTAAAATGAAAAAAGTTTTATTCACTATGGGAAAAATATTACATGTGGCTTGCTTTCTTGGTTTAACAATAATTTTTTCTTTTTACAATATTTTGCACGACACAAAGTAAAATTCCGCTCTAAAAAACAGGGTGCTACTCCGTGGCGGGATGTGGAATGTAAACTATTCCCCGACCCTTGGCAACTGACAACAGCCTTTATGATCCCTGATCGCTAAAAGCTGATTGCTATGTATTTATTCCTTATTACAATCTTGACCCTCCTGGTTTTAGCAGGTAACTTTTTGGGGAGAAAGAAAAATCTTTCCATAGTGAAATCAGTGGGTAACACTCTTGAAGAGGTATTAAAGCCGAATGACCAGGACTATACCTGGCTTGGAGGTTCAATTGGATTCCATGCAAACTATAAATGTAAGGATTTTAAGAATGTGGAAGCAACTCTTACTCTCTTGCCGCGGCAGAGTCCTCTCTATTATCCTGTTTCTTTTCTCGTATCCGGGTTCGACAAACTTTATGTAACTTTTTTTCTAAAATTGAAAATCAAATCTGAAGGACATATTGTCAATAAAAGATATTTTAAATTTCGAGGTCCGAGAGTGGATAATGTTCAAAAGCTTTTGGAAGAAGAACAGGGAGGGTTTTTAATCCTCTCGCAGAATCAAAGAATTAGAAGCGCTTTATTGAATTTTTTTAAGGAACTTGACCGGGGAGGCTTTCTTGAAATAATAAAACATATTGCTATTGTTCCGGATAGGAATACTGTGTTTGTTCTTTGTGTGCCGAAAAAAGATCTATGGATGGGGGTTGTAAAACAAATAAGCGATTTTGCTAAAGTAAGGAAATAAACACGAAGTGCACGAAGGAAAAAAATGGAACGCAGATGACGTAGGCAATTACAACCCCCGTATCCCCCTTTGCTAATGGGGGAATTTAGTGAGAGAATTCCACTCTATCATGTCTCTTCGGGACGGGGTGTGTTAAAAAACGTTGCATAGCTACGAAGCTAAGCTTGGTTTTAAGTTTAACTTTGCTACGCTGAGCGGGGCTTTGCTAAAAAAATTCTAATTATCCTTTCAGATATATTTATAAATATGAAAAACAAAATTTTAATTCCTTTTTCTAAACCGTTTCAGCTTGATTATGCTGTTGTTGGGAAAAAGTTAGTCAAAGTTTTAAAAAGTTCCAAGTGGTCAAAGGGAAAGTATGTGGAAGAATTTGAAAGGTCATTTGCAAAATATCTTGGTGTCAGGTATGCCATTGCGGTTTCTTCCTGCACATCAGGGCTTACCTTAATACTGGCTTCTCTTGATAAGGCAGGTGAGGTGATTGTGCCCGGGTTTGCTTTTCCGGCAGTGGCAAACGCTGTGATTTGGAGTGGATTAAAACCTGTTTTTGTGGACGTTGATCCAATTTATGGAAACATCGATCCTCTTCAGGTTGAAAGGGCTGTTTCAAAAAAAACTGTTGCTATTCTGCCGGTTTGTAATTACGGATTTCCAGCTGATTTTGATAAGCTTGAAAAAATATCTAAAAAATATCATATTCCTTTAATTGTGGATTCGGCGCAGTCGTTCGGAACTTTATATAAAGGAAAGAAATGTGGCGGTTTTGGAAATGCAGAAGTGTTCAGCCTTTCTCCTTCAAAAATCATAACATCAGCAGAAGGAGGAGTCGTTACTACTAACAATAAAAAAATAGCGGAATTTATTCGCAAAGGAAGAAACTACGGGAAAGCGGATAATGAATTGTTTCAATACGCTGGATTAAGTTGTCGTTTATCAGAATTCCATTCCATTGTCGGTCTGGAGACACTGAAAAAAATCCGGCAGATCCTTAAAAGCCGTACAGAGATTGCGAGAAAATATTATGATGACTTAAAGGGATGTTCCGGGATTACCCTTCCTGTTCTTGCAGATAATATGAAACCTTCTTTTAATTTTTTTGTGGTTTATCTTTGTTCCGGCCGATCCGTAAGTAGGAGGGACAGGGTTTTAAAGGATTTGGATGCAAATGGAATTGAGGCAAGAAATTTGTTTTATCCTCCTGTTTATAAGCACCCGGCATTTAAGCAATATACCAGTTTAGGATTTCAATTAAAAGTTTGTGAAAAATTAGCTTCTCAATGTATTACGTTGCCTCTTTATCCTGGAATGAGTGGTAAAAATGTTAGAAAAATATCTAATATTATAAAAAAAAATTGCAACCACTGAGATATTTTGCTCTCTAATACAAAATATACCCAAATCCCGATATAGAATTTTAAAATTCTATATCGGGATTTGGGTATAATAACAAGGTTGACTTTTTTAGAAGGTTGGATTACTATCTGAAGCTTTATGTAATGAAGGTTTTGTTACAATTTAAATTTTAGTTTAGCAAAAAATGTTGCAATACTACATTCCGGTGTGGCGCAGTGGCAGCGCAAACGGCTGTTAACCGTTGGGTCGTAGGTTCGAATCCTACCACCGGAGCCAGTAAACCACTTTGGGTTCACTGCCATGAAATCGAAGTCCTGGATCTCATGTGATTAAAGACTGAGTAGTGCATGGTAGTTCCCGAAAAAAATATATACCATCTACACTGAAGCTTCCCAGTACTGATGACTGCGGGGAGGTTCAATACGGATTTACATGATGATCAGGATAAAATGAAATGAAAAATCTTTTAAACCCTCTTCATCTCTCTTATTATAATAAAAAAGTACTATATGCTTAGGATTTTACTTTTTCCACTATTATTTTTATAGTTTTCATTTCTCCATTTCTAAGTACTTTTACTTCAACAGTCTTGCCTATTTTAGCAAAAGCCACCATCTTTTGAAGCACTTTAGGGGAAGTAACATCGTTGCCATCAAACACAACTATAATATCTCCCTGCTTTAACCCTCCTTTATGCGCCGGAGCTTTAGGCATAACTTCATTAACTAACACTCCTTTTTTAAAAGCTGCTTTAAAAGTTTTTGCCAGTTCCGGTGTTAGGGGCTGAATGCTGGCTCCAAGCCAGCCTCTTTCGACTTTTCCGTTTTTTATCAAATCTTCGCTTATTAATTTTGCCATTTTGATTGGGATAGCAAACCCAATCCCCGTTCCCTGTCCGATAATGGCTGTATTGATTCCAACAACGTTCCCCTCTAAATCCAATAAAGGCCCGCCGCTATTTCCCGGATTGACAGAAGCGTCTGTCTGAATAAAATTTTCATAGGTGGTAATCCCAAGATCCGAACGGCCTTTAGCGCTGACAACTCCAACAGTCACGGTTCTGTCCAGGCCGTATGGATTTCCGATGGCTACTACCCATTGTCCTACCTTAATATTATCCGAGTCCCCTAAAGGAGCTTGAGGTAGCGATTTGAAACTGTCTATTTTTATAACTGCCAGATCGGTTTTTTTATCTGTACCAATCAAAGTTCCCTCGAAGCTCCGGTTATCAGATAATTGCACTAAAAGATGCTCGGCGTTTTCGATAACATGATGATTGGTTAAAATATAGCCTTTAGGAGAAACAATTACTCCGGATCCCAAATTTTCAACACTGTATATTTTAGGTTTAAATATTTTATCTAAAAAGTTCTCTAATCTTTCAAATGAAAACTTATTATTAAAAAAATGGAACCCACTATGAGTTTTTTGAGTTTGATTAAAGGTTCTAATATTAACAACCGCGGGTTTGATGGATTTTGCAACACTAACGAATGATTCCTGGAGTGAAATGATATATTGATATTCATCGGTTTGAATATGTGACGGTGAAACTTCCTCTAAGGCTTCGGAGGGATTTAAATCAATTTTTTCTGGACTGGAAAATAACAGGTAGGAGATAGAAACAACCAAAAAAAGCCCAAAAGCAAACTTAATATTTTTTTCGTCAAGAAATTTTAACATGGCAATATTATTTATAACCTGTATGCACCGTCACAATACCGAAAGTAAGGGTAAAGTAATTTATTTTTCTTAAGCCGGCCTTTTTCATGACAAGCTTTAATTCTTCCTGACTGTAAAAATTCAGCACGGAGTCCGGCAAATAGCGGTAGGCGCTGAATCTCCCTGATATAAGCCCTCCTATTAAGGGTAACATTTTTTTAAAGTAAAGATAATATAAAAATCTGAAAAAGCGGTTTTCCGGTTTGGAAAATTCCAAAATAACTACACGGCCGTTTTCTTTAATTACTCTCCTCATTTCCTTTATTCCTTTAGACTGATCGGAAAAATTTCGAACTCCAAAAGCGCAAACTGCAGAATTAAAAGAGTTATCTTCGAAAGGGAGATTTTCACCGTCCGCCAAATGGAATTTTATCATGCTTTCAAAATGCATTTTTTTAATTTTTCCACCCCCAAAATCTATCATGTTCTGTGAAAAATCCACAGCCGCGACGTGGATGCCCGCCACCCTCTTCCGTACCATTTCTATTGCCATGTCTCCTGTGCCGGCGGCCACGTCAATATATTTTTCTCCGGGCATTAGTTTTATTTGATCCACGGCAACCCGCCTCCAGTATTTATCCATCCCCATGCTTAGCAAGCGGTTAAGCAAATCATACCTGTGAGCTATGGAAGAAAACATTTCATTGATGTTGGTCATTGGCAAACTGTTATTAGTTTTTAGTTAACGGTAATCGGAATATTTTTTACCACAGAGGACAGTGTGGCGGAACCGCGATCAAAAAACAGAAATCAGATGACGCTAATTAAAGAGATTTACGCAGATTTTTTCTTTTTGTTGAAAGGCTGAGCCTTAGAACAAAAAGACACCTTAATCAGCATTAATCCGCGCATCTATGAATTGAAGTCTTCACAGCTACTCTTCTGTGAGCGAATCTGCGAAGCAAAAATTAGTGTTTCATTTATTCCAAAAGAAGGTTCAATCTTGTAGACTGAACTTCAATTTTTTTGACAATCCACTCTGTTATAATAGTTATTTAAATGCTGATCCCTGAACCCTGTCCCCTGCAAACTATTTAATTTTTGTCTGGAGAAAATTATTTACGATGGTACAAAATTGATGGAACTGGTCAAGGTAAGAATAATGACCGGCGTTTTTTAATATAACCAAACCGGAGTCTTTAATCTCCTTTTCCATGATTTTAGCCATATAAACAGGGGTTTCCTTATCATTTTCACCCCAGATTAACAACGTAGGCGCTATGATACTTTTCAGTAACGGTTGGAGATCTTCGTTAATAATTTTAATGAAAGTATTTCTCATCGGCCCTGCGTTTTGAAAATCTTTAGAACCTATATGTTCATAAATCATCTTTTTAAATTTGTTTCCCGGTTCTCCTAGGAATTTAGATGCCATTTTCCCTGTTTTTGCTAAAAAAGTTTTGAAATAATATTTAAATTTTCTTCGTGGTTTGATCCCTGCACTATTTACTAAAATAAGTTTATTTATCATTTCAGGTTTTTCTACTGCCAACTTGATAGCCACCCTGCCGCCAAAAGAATGAGCAATGACATCTGCTTTCGTTAAATGGATTTGTTCCATGAATTTACTTAAAAAAGTGGAGTAGTTTTCCACGTCCCATGAAGTTCTGGGTGTCTCACTTTTTCCAAAACCCGGAAAATCAAGCGCAATAACTTTATAGCTCTTTTGCAGAAGATCAATGAGGGGTCTGAATGAAGACGTTTCTGCACCCCATCCGTGAAGGAGTAAAACCATATTTCCCTGACCAGAGATTTCATAGTAGATATTAATTGCATCGATTTTGATTAACATATACTATTTGTAAGCTTTTTAGCTATTAGCAGTCAGCTTTCAGCAAAAAAGTAGAGATTTTTCTAACCGCTGATTACTGACAGATTATCCGTTTTTTATTCCAAAATTTTGATTCAGGATATTGGAGTCATAAGAGTATGTGATTTGAGTTTTATCCCGATGTCTTTTTATGGCGAGTCCCACTAATTCATCGATCAATTGAGAGAATTTCATGCCGCTGGCTTCCCAGAGATAGAAGGAAAGAGAGCCAGGAATAGTATTTATTTCATTAACAAATATACTTTCATCTTTTTTGTTTATAAGAAAATCTATCCTGGCAATACCGTAACCATTTATGGCTTTGAACGCTTTTACCGCCATCTCCTGAATTTTAGTGGTTAAAGCATCGGGGATATCAGCAGGGAGAATGCGGCTGGTTCCCTTCATCCCAGTGTTTTTAGAACCGCTACAGTATTTATCTTTGTAACTTAAAAGCTCGTCTCCTGAAAGGGGTTGTTCGCAGACTGAGGGTTTTGGATTTTCAGTATTACCTAACACGGAACAGTTAATTTCCATTATTTGTTCTACTCCTTCTTCTACGAGCAGGCATGAATCAAATTCAGACGCTACTTCAATAGCAAATTTTAATTTATCTGCGGACTGTACTTTATTTATTCCTACACTGGACCCCAGGTTTGAAGGTTTAACAAAAAGAGGGAAGCGAAGCTTCTCTTTAATTTTGTTGAGAATAGTATCTGGTTTTTCCAAATATTCTTTTCTGGAGAAAGATATATATTTTGTTACGGGCAGTTGATGAGCTGTCAGTACCTTTTTGGTAAACACTTTGTCCATGCCAATTGCAGAAGCCAAAACTCCGGCGCCGGTATAGGGTATACCCGCAAATTCCAGCAAGCCTTGAAGGGTCCCGTCTTCACCAAAAGTTCCATGGGTAAGCGGAAAAACAACATCCAGGCGCTCACCCTTTTTCATGCCAAAAAAGTAACCGGTTGAATATTGAATGGTAGGGGAGGAGGATATGGAAACTTTCTTCATCCCTTTAGTAATAGCGCTTAAATCGTTAAAGTTTTCCAGATCTCTTAATTTGTTTCCGGTAAACCATTCTCCTTTTTTATCAATATAGATAGGGATAGTATTATATTTATTTTTGTCCGTCGCATGTATAACCTGTAAAGCTGTTATAATTGATACCTCGTGCTCTACTGAACGGCTGCCGAAAATTATTCCTAAATTTTTTTTTTTGTTTGACTCATGCATAAAAAAGGGATACTAACAAATATAAGATGGATTATCAAACCCAAATCCCTATACAGAAATCAGGTCGGAACTTAGAAACCGCCTGTGGTTTGATGTCTCAGCCGACTCGGCAGGTTTCTAAAATTCTAAATAGGATTTTGGGTCAAACTTGAAATAAAGAGTAAAAAGGATTTTGCGTAAGGAGGATGAAATGAATCGAGATGAGGTTTAATGAATAAAAAAAATTACAGTGAAAAAATTATGATTATATAATTCTAACTAAAAGCAAATGATTTTTTCCAAAGTTCTTTTTGTGAATCTGCGCAGGAGAATTTTATATTATCTGTATTTTTTTCAAAGAAAAACTTATCTTCTCCAAATGCCGGTTTCAAATCATCAAACCACATGGCTTTTTCATCATATTCTGCAAAGAAAGGACGTCTGACCCAGTCAGGATTACGCCCCTGCAGAAATTGCAAAACAAATACTTTTTCACCGTAAATCTCATTTATGCCTAGGATCTGTACTTTTCCAGGTGTGCACGACATAATTGGACCCCGGACTGTTCGAGATAACCCACTCACGCTCCGGTAAGCTTTTTGATAAATATCCATGGCTTCTGCTAATGAAATACCGAAATAGTGCTGGGCTCCGGTGTCTCTCACCAAAAACATATAATATGGGATACAACCCAGCTTTACCTGCTCATTCCACATCTCAGACCATATTTTCGGATCATTATTAATGTGAGCCAATAAAGGAGACTGAGTTCTAATTTGGGCTCCAGTTTTAAGGATTTGTGAAATAGCTTCCTTCACGGCATTCGTTTTTAGCTCTCTCGGGTGGTTGAAGTGTGCCATGATAGCCAAGTGCTTTCCAGCAAGAGTCACTTCTTTAAAAAGAGCCAACAGCTCATCCGCATCAGAATCAGTTAAAAACCTGTAAGGCCAATATCCTAATACCTTAGTGCCGATTCTTATTGTACTAAGATTAGGCGTAGCTGTCTTTAGTAATGCTTTAAGATAGGTGGACAAATTATTGGTATTCATGAATAATGGGTCACCGCCGGTGATAAGGATATCCGTGATTTCAGGATGGTTATGAACATACTCAATCAATTGTTCGGTTTCTTTTCCGGCAAATTTTAAATCATTTGACCAAACAAACTGCGGCCAACGGAAACAGAATGAACAGTATGCATGACAGGTCTGCCCCTGGCAGGGAAAAAAGAGAACCGTTTCAGGGTATTTATGCTGGACTCCTTTTAACTTTTGTCCATTTAAAGAAGGTACATTTTGGTCCACCTGTCCTGCAGGATGCGGGTTTAATTCAACGCGAATTTTGTTAGATGTATCCAGAATTTCCTGTTTATTCGAGCCTTTTCTTAGGGCTGCTGCCATTTTTTCAAAGTGAAGAAAGTTTAACATTTCTTTTTGAGGAAAAGTTAAAACAAAAACAGGGTCATGGGGGACTTTGTCCCAGTCAATTAGTTTTTCTACTACATAATTATTTGATTTTAAAGGAAAAACATGCCCTACCACTTCCATGGAAAATTTTTGCTCCTCAGAGATATTTTGAATTTGAGGCAACGTTCTGAAATTTTGAAGCGTGTAAGCCTTGTATTTTTTATTTGACATAATGACAGCTGGAATCAGAAAAGAAGCAAAATACTTCAATGAATGCAACTTGCTGGAATGAAGGGCATTACTAAGAAGTGTTGCTGATTGATCCCGCCAGTCAGGGAATGAAGACACCCTGAAACCGGAATAATGATTATTTTGAATTGGACAAGTAGTGTCTCATTTTAAGTGTTCACTGTCAAGAATAAATTGATTGCAAAAGGTGAGACTTTGAAGGCGAAAAGTGACATCTCTTATTTTTCTAATAAATACATTATAAAGTGTAACAAATTATCATTAATATGCTTTAAATATGCCATGTCATGTCTTTAATATTTTGAAAAATTTATAGTCATGGTTTTTGAGGAAAGAGAAGTTTGTTTATATGATTTTTATAAAAAATTATTTAATTAGTGCTCATGATGTGTGATTTCTTCATCACCCATCACAAACCGGAGAGTATTTTTTAGTTTCATTTGTTGAATAAATAAATCGTGCTCAGGAAAGTTTCCCCTCGCGCACATGGGTGATTTGTAATAAAAGGAGAGCCATTCCTGGATACCTTTTCCACCTGCTCTTTTAGCTAAATCACTAAATAAAGCTAAATCCAAAACAATGGGTGCGGCGAGGATTGAATCTCTGCATAAAAAAATCACCTTAATTTGCATGGGGTACCCCATCCATCCAAACAAATCAATATTATCCCATCCTTCCTTGTTATCACCTCTTGGTGGGTAATAGTTAATGGACACCTTATGACATATATTCTCATAGAGGTCGGGGTACTGGTCTTTTTGCAAAATCGTTTCAAGTACCGAAAGTTTGCTGACTTCCTTTGTTTTAAAAGATTCCGAATCATCCAGCACTTCACCGTCTCTATTTCCTAAAATATTGGTGGAATACCAACCTTCAAGTCCCAGCATCCTTGCCTTTAAACCAGGCGCGAGAATTGTTTTCATCAGGGTTTGTCCTGTTTTAAAGTCTTTTCCGGAAATCGGAACCCCTAATTCTCCGGCTAATTCAACTAAGGCATCACTTTCCACTCCGAGGTTTGGAGCCCCGTTACAATAAGGAACACCCTTTTTAATACATGCGTATGCGTAGATCATTGATGGCGATATTTCCGGGTCATTGTTCCGCAATCCTTTTTCAAAATTTTCAAGGCTCTCATGCACTTTTCCGAGTGGTATGTAAATTTCTGTTGAGCCGCACTAGACTGCTACCAGTCTGTCGACCTTTTTTTCATCTTTAAATAGTTCAATATCCTCCATTAACATCTTTGCGCCGTCCATCTTTGTTTTTATCTTTTTGACATTGGTTCCATCAAGCTTCTTCACGTAATTTCTGTCGAATACTGCTTTCATAGGAATTATTTGATCCAGTTCCACTTTTAATGGAGAAAGTATGGTTTGCTCCAATACCCCTGCTTTTAAAGCTGCCTTGTAACAGGAATCATCAAAGATATCCCAACCTCCAAACTCTAACTGATCTAATTTTACTAACGGTACGTAATCTGAAATTTTAGGGAAATTGCTGAGAGACCTTTTTCCTATTCTAATGGTTGCCATTTGGGTTAAAGAGCCTATGGGCAAGCCAAGGCCTCTTTTGATTCCCAGCACCCCTGCGATAAAAGTAGTAGCGACCGCTCCCATTCCAGGCAACAAGACTCCAAGTTTCCCTGAGGGCGATTTTATTTCAACAGGTTTTTTTAAATTGTTCATTTGATTAAACGGATAATAGACCAATCGAACTAATTTCTCGGAATCTAAAATTTGATAATTACAATTGTAAAGCTATGCTCCGGCCTTTTCTGCCTTGCGCATATGGTTCGTAACATTTATGGAATATACTATTGCTGTAATTTCAGAGTACTTGCATTTTTAGAAATCATTTTTTCTGCTTTTATTAAATCTTCTTTTGTATCAATATCTATCCACCATGGCTTAATCTCTTTTCTCATTTTTGATGAATAGCTGTCAATTTGGGTGATATCAAATATCGACGCATCTCTGTTACTTGCAGCTTTAACAATACCATCTGAAAGTTCGGTCTTTTCTTCATTTATTGCTTCATTGAGATAGGAAAATATTTTTGGGGAACACAGGAAAAGACCTGTATCTATGCAATTTGCTTCTTCAATATTCTTGCCTATATCTATGATTTTTCCATCCCTTTCCAGAACTTTTGTGTCTCCAGGCAATGGTGCTTTTCTGTCGATTGCTAGAACGACAGAGCTTTTTATATCATTATCAAGTAGTCCTTTTAGGATACGAGGATCAAAGATATGATCGGACATCGACAGCATAAAATTTTCATTTATCAGCTTTTTTGCCGTTAGAACAGAAATACCGTTGCTTTTTTGCCATTCTTGATTCTCAATATAATCTATTTTTACACCCAACTTTTCTCCATTACCCAAGGCTGCTTTTATCTTTTCTCCCAAATAACCAATGACTATTACAAATTCGTTAATGCCAGCCTGTTTTGTGGTTAAAATTACTCTCTTTATCAACGCCAACCCTAAAGCAGGAATTAATGCCTTGGGTTTCTTGCAAGTTAAATCATTTAACCTGTTCCCACGTCCCGCGGCAATTATTAAGGATTTCATGATATGATAAAATTAAATGAGTTTCTATATGTGCGTCTCTATACGCAAACAGGAGATAATAGGTATTATACTGGTTAATCAACAAGCTTTGCTACATCCTTTCTAGACTTTATAATTACTCCGTTGTGAGAGGCTACTTGAGTAGAGAGTGCCGCTTTGTCGGGGTCGACAGCCTATCCCAAACTGAGTTTATTTGATATTGTATTTAGTTCGTGCTTCGTCAATAATTTTATATGCTTTTCGTTCGCCAAATGCTGTTACAGTATCATTACTATTGAGTGTAACTTCCCAGTTATAATCCACCGTCTCAGTTCCGTGCTTCACGAGATTTAAAAAAGAATAACCAGCGCAATCCACGTCATTTTGTATTGCCTTATTAAGTATAGATAATAACTCCTCTTCAGATACTAATTTTCTTTCCATTATTTTGTCTCCTTCTCCTGCTGGTTCAAAAACACTAACTTATTAATTCTATGAAGAAAAAGAATCGGGGAGAGAGGATTTGAACCTCCGATCCCCTGCTCCCAAGGCAGAGTTGGCATCCTTCCGTAACATGTTAAATCAATAATTATTATTATAAGAACAGTTTCTTGGAAATATTATAAATTCTAACAAATAAATACAATAACTTACCATAGGGTTTTGGGAATAGCAATTTCCTAAAAAAACTGACTGATAAACTCCACATTCAACTACTTTATCGGTGTGGCCTTATCCCACAAAACTGATCCATCCTTAAAAGATGTATGTGTAGTTTTGTTTTTTTAAGGGCAAATCAGCGTTTTACGTCTTATGGAATTATTCCTCCCTCAGGATAGGAGGAGTCCCCTTGATAAATTAATCAAAGTCGAATTTTGCTTGAGCATAGCCCTTAAATGCTGCAAGTCGTATCCATCTAATTTAATACCCTCAGATTTTTTTTTTACAAAAACTTTAAAAAACTGCAAGATTTCCACTGCTTGGGTGTCTATTAATACAAATCCACTGCTAACCCTCAATATGCCATCATTAATCTCACAGGAGCATAAGCAATGAAAGAAGAGATTAAGAAATTGTTGCTAAAACTATCTAAGGAGATTAAAAAAACTAAACATAAGAAAGAACTTATTAAAAGTAGAGAAAAGAAGTTGCAATTAGCAGCACCATTTCACCATGATAAGCCAATGGTTTTAAGGTGTTCTAAATAACTTGGCCGCTACTTTTGGGCAACTACTTATTATCCATACAGCAGCTTTACATCTAATTTATCAAAAGAAGAACTGGATTATCTAATCAATGGGTATTCTACAGAAGACCGAAAGAGGCATTAAATCTAATCTTTAACCCTGAATATGCTATCATTAGGTATTAATCCTCATGGGAGAAAAGTGAAGCCGCTAATGGTGTCGGTTAGAAGAATCAGTTCTAAATAACGGGGCCAAGCCTTAAAATGTCAATTAATAGAAAACAATTTGCAATAAAACTTTTTATCCACCTGTACCGGCAAAGTCTCCCAAATCTCTATCATGAAAGGAAACATCCTTCCCCGAACAGTAGTCACAGAGAGACATACCATCATATGATCCAGAATGAGTGGAGCATACACTAAACCCGCAGATATCACAGGGATTCTCTTCTTTTAAATTAGTTTTACAAACAATGCATTCCATAACTCAGCCTTAATGTTGAATTCATAGAATAATAGTTTAGTACAACTATCCCCCTTATTAAAAAAAAAATATACCCCCTTTGTCATTCCCGAGTGCTACTACGTGTAATCCAGAATAAAAATTCGTACTGAATTCCCGATAAATCTTGTCCTCTAACGCTCTAATAGGGGAACGTTATAGTGACCTACCCCCAATGTTTGTCTTTGACAACGGACTTCAAATGGGTGACTACAGTTAGCAAAAATGGGTCAAACCAAAAATGCTAACCAATTGAAAAAACGGTCAGGGAGAGAGTATTCGAACCTCCGACCCACCTGCTCCCAAGGCAGAGTTGGCATTCTTCCATAACACATTAAATCAATAAGCATTACTATATTAGTAATATCATCAAAATGTTGCAAACTCTAATATATCATTATAAGCATCTGGATACAGTTTCCGCATTTTTTTAATTTCATTATTTAAAGCAACTAAATTTTCTAATTTCGCTACACTGGGCATATTACCTCCTTATAATTGTATCTCAAATAATTCCATATCATTATTCCAAGTAATTTGATATTGTTTTGCATCTGGATGAGTACAGTTATATGACTCCAGAAAATCTCTAGCCGACACAGTCTTTGATTTGCCCTCTCTACCACGCAACTTTTTTGAATTAGCAGTTTCTCTGTCTAATGGTTTTAGTCCAATCTTGTTATTATCTTCATCAAAATATAACTCAACATATGGCTTATCTTTAAGATAATTCAATGAGACCGACTTACTAAAACGGAATCCATGTCGTGATATTGAAACTATTTCTTTACCACGGTATCTGAGCGATTTTGGTTTATAAATTTTGAATGTCATTTGTGCCTCATTTATTAATTAAAATCCGGTGGATGTTCCAAAATATGGTCATCATCCCTTGCATCCTCAATTGCAGCTATATCTTTTAACCATAACTTTAAAAAAGTGGTCGGGGAGAGAGGATTTGAACGTCCGACCCCCTGTTCCCAAGTCAGAGTTGACATTCTTCCGTAACATATTAAATCAATAATTATTATTATAAAAGTAGTTGCTTGGAAATATTATAAATTCTAGCAAATAAATAAAATAACTTACCATAGGGTTTTGAGAATAGCAATTTCCTAAAAAAACTAACTGATGAACTCTACATTCAACTATTTTATAGGTGTAGCCTTACCCCACAAAACTGATCCACCCTTAAAAAATGTATGTGTAGTTTTGTTTTTTTAAGGGCAAATCAGCGTTTTACGTCTTATGGAATTATTCCTCCCTCAGGATAGGAGGAGTCCCCTTGATAAATTAATCAAAACAGCGTTATATTGATATAAATGATGATTTGTGTAGCAACGCTGTAGAACTTGTTTGAATAAATACGTTAATTAAAATACGAAATTCATCAAAAATATTTTTGAAATGAGCAAACCAGATAAAGAAGAAGTGAAGCGGTACCGACTTGCAGCAGAACAGGGAAATGCTGCCGCAAGAAAAATGATTAAAAAATTGGATGGCTCAAATTGAGTTGTCTCGTTTTTTTTTGAGGGACAAGTTATGAAAGCGAAGCGAATTGTATGCTTACTTATTTTTTCTTTTCTGTTTTTGTTTAGTGGTTCTTTTGTCGTGTTTGGAGATGACTTGCAAGATGGTTATGACGCTTATCATAGAGAAGACTATAAAACAGCATACAAGTTAATTGCCCCATTAGCAAAACAGGGAGATGCCGACGCACAATACATCTTGGGATGGATGTATGAGAACGGACAAGGAGTTCCACAAGACGATAACGAAGCATTAAAGTGGTACCGACTTGCAGCAGAACAGGGAGATGTTAGAGGACAAGTCAACTTGGGAGTAATGTATGACAACGGACAAGGAGTTCCACAAGACTACAAAGAAGCAGTTAAGTGGTACCGACTTGCAGCAGAACAGGGAGATGTTAGAGGACAAGTCAACTTGGGAGTAATGTATGACAACGGACAAGGAGTTCCACAAGACTACAAAGAAGCATTAAAGTGGTATCGATTTGCAGCAGAACAGGGAAATGCTATAGCACAAGTCAACTTGGGATTAATGTATCAGTTTGGACAAGGGGTTCCACAAGACTACAAAGAAGCATTAAAGTGGTACCGACTTGCAGCAGAACAGGGAAATGCTACAGCACAAGTCAACTTGGGAGTAATGTATGAGAACGGACAAGGAGTTCCACAAGACGATAACGAAGCAGTTAAGTGGTACCGACTTGCAGCAGAACAGGGAGATGTTAGAGGAGAAGTCAACTTGGGAGTAATGTATGACAACGGACAAGGAGTTCCACAAGACGATAACG
Source organism: uncultured Nitrospirota bacterium (assembly GCA_913051775.1). Lineage (GTDB taxonomy): Bacteria > Nitrospinota > Nitrospinia > CAJXCL01 > CAJXCL01 > CAJXCL01. The sequence continues at coordinate 83,826 of CAJXCL010000003.1, forward strand.
AAGCAGTCAAGTGGTATCGACTTGCAGCAGAACAGGGAGATGCTACAGCACAATCCAACTTGGGAGTAATGTACGACAACGGACAAGGAGTTCCACAAGGCTATAAAGAAGCATTAAAGTGGTGGCGACTTGCAGCAGAACAGGAAGTTGCCGAAGCACAAGTCAACTTGGGAGTAATGTATGACGAAGGACGAGGAGTTCCACAAGACTACAAAGAAGCATTAAAGTGGTACCGACTTGCAGCAGAACAGGAAGTTGCCGAAGCACAAGTCAACTTGGGATTAATGTATGCCAAAGGACAAGGAGTTCCACAAGACTACAAAGAAGCATTAAAGTGGTATCGACTTGCAGCAGAACAGGGAGATGCTAGAGCACAATACAACTTGGGATGGATGCATGCCAACGGACAAGAAGTTCCACAAGACGATAAAGAAGCATTAAAGTGGTGGCGACTTGCAGCAGAACAGGGAAATGCTATAGCACAAGTAAACTTGGGATTTATGTATGACGAAGGACGAGGAGTTCAACAAGACTATAAAGAAGCATTAAAGTGGTACCGACTTGCAGCAGAACAGGGAGTTGCCGACGCACAATCCAACTTGGGATTTATGTATGCCAACGGACAAGGAGTTCCACAAGACTACAAAGAAGCAGTCAAGTGGTATCGATTT